>DAOWCM010000163.1 GCA_030639555.1 Candidatus Eiseniibacteriota bacterium
ACGTCGATCTCGCCCTCTCCCGCGCCCGGCGTTGCCGTCAGGCCCGTCGGTGCGGAGGGAGACAGGTCGGTCGCGACGGCCGAATGCGGCGCGCTCCAGCCGCTCCAGTTGTTGTTGTCGTCGACGGCGCGCACACGGTACCAGTAGGTCTCTCCCGGCGTCAGTCCCGTGTCCGAGTACGAAGCTGAGGCGACGCTGACCTCCGTCGGAGTCGGGAACCCGACGTCGGTGTCCCGCTCAAGCAGGTAGTGGTTGATGTCGGATTCCGGGTTCGGGTCCCAGACCACGTCGATCTCGCCTTCGTTGACACCTGGCACCGCCACGAGTCCCGTCGGCGTCGACGGGTCGAGGTCCAGAGCCACGGCGGAGTCCACGTTGCTCGGCCCGCTCTCATTCGTCCCGGCGTCGATGGCGAACACACGATAGTAGTAGAGCTCCCCAGGCGTCAGACCGGAGTCGGTGTAGTACGCGTTCGTCGTGAGGAACGATGTCGAGCCCGAGAATCCGGGGTTCGACGCGCGCTCGAGCCGGTACTGCACAACGTCGGGCTCGGGGTTCGTGTTCCAGACGATATCTACTTCACCCTCTCCCGACCCCGTGGTGGCGTTCAGTCCCATCGGTGCGGAAGGAGGCAGGTCCGTAGCGACCGCCGAGTCCGTCGCGCTCGGGTCGCTCTCGTTCGCGCCTTCATCAACCGCGAACACACGGTAGTAGTATGTGTCGCCAGGCACCAGCCCTGAGTCGTCGTAGTAGGTGTTGGCCGTCGTGAACGAGGAGGGACTCGAGAAGCTCGGATTGTCGTCCCGCTCGAGACGGTAGTAATCAAGGTCCGGCTCCGAGTTTGCGTCCCAGCTGACGTCTATCTCGCCCTCTCCTGTGCCCGGGACGGCGCCAAGGCCGGTGGGCGCATCGGGCGGCAGGTCGGAACCCGCGCCGCCGAAGTTCGTGACGACGGAGAAATCCTGGTTGGCCTCGGGCATGACGGTCGCCGTCACGCGGATGGTCCACGTGCCCGGCGCCGGAGAGACCACCTCCACCTGCTCGACATTGTTGAGGTGGTCGGGACCCGTCGTGGCAGCCCAGCTCGGGTTACCAGGGTCCAGCACCCACGGGTAGTAGCTCCCTCCACCCGGCGCCTCCAGCTCGAGGTCGAGGTCGTTGACGAGCATGATCCCACCTGCGCCGTAGTCGCCTTCGAAGTCGTCCCAGACCAGCGTGACCTTGAGGTCCGCGCCCGCGGTCACGTCGATGGTGTACTCCCACATCTCCGCCGGCGAGAGTGTGTCCTCTTTGATGAGGTCGTAGGCGCCATTGTCGGCCCGGATGATGTCTACGGTGTTCTGGATGTTGACGCGGCCGTAACCGAACTGGAAGTCCGGTCCGACGTTGCCCTGGTCCTCGGCCCCCTGGATCAGCAGCGCCTTCACCGTCGACGGCCAGGCCTCACCGCCGAACTTGTCGATGTAGTCCTCCGTCAGAACAGCGACGCAGCCGGATACGGCCGGGGCCGAGAATGACGTGCCGCACGAAGTGCTTCTGTAGTTGTTGTTCGTGTATGTGGTCGTTATGCCCTCGTAGCTCTTGCAGCCGGGCGCGACGATGTCGGGCTTGAGGCGCCCATCGAGCGTCGGTCCCATGCTGCTGTAGTAGCTCAGGTTGTCATCGTCCGCGTCGTTGCTGCCGACGACTATCGCGTTCTTCGCGGTCGAGCCCGGCCCGGGAATCGTCCCGTAGGGGTAGTTGGGGATGGCCCACGCGCAGTCCGAGCAGTCGCCGTCGTTGCCCGCGGAGAAGACGACGCTGATCTTCTTGCCCTGGCTGCCACGGACGAGCTTGTCGAAGTTCTGACTCCAGTCATCGTACTCGCCGTAGTACTCGCAGTAGTCCGGGCACAGACCCCAGCTCCACGAGTTCTGCGAGAGGATGATGTCGTAGTTGGAGATGGCGTGGCTGTGCTCGCTGTCCATGTTCCCGATATCGCTGGGCCAGCTGTAGGAGGCGATATCCACGCCCGGAGCCACGCCCGCCCACTGATTGGCGTAGCCACCGTAGACCGTGCTGCGGGTGCCGTCACCGGCCATCACGCCGCAGACCTGCGCGGGGTGACTGCCTATCGAGGAACCGTCCCCCACCGTGAGCCTGCTGTTGTAGTCGTCGTGGTTCGTGGCCGCCGACCCGTTGTCCCACATGCCGGCCGTTACGCCAGCTCCACTGAGGTTGTAGGGCGCATTCTGGACCTCGTCGGCGTTGATGTTGTCGCGGATCTCATCGTTGTTCTCGATCTTCTCCGGACGCGGGCCCATCACGTACTTGACGATGTCCTCGGCCGCGAGTTCGAGCACGTCGCTCTCGAGAAGCAACGTGAATGAGTTCTTGTCCTGGTCGATGACCTGACCGTGGGCGGACAGTACGGGTTCAGCATCGGTCACGTCGTCGTACACGAAGGCGCGTACGACGTCCCGACCCACGGCGCTCCGCGCTATCTTGTCGTCCGCCCGAAGCGCGAACACCGCCCGCACGACGCCCGGGTCGAGCGACTGCACGGCCCCTCCCCTCACGTGCGCGGTCCAGGCGTAGTTCGGGATGTAGTCGAGCAAAGTGATGCCGGCTTGAGCGAGCTCCTCACGCTCGGCCACGGTCGGGACCTCATAGAACTGGATGACGAGATGAGAGTCCAGGGCTCGGGCCACGCGGACTTTCTCGGGCACGTAGCTTCGACTCTCGAGAACCAGTTCGTATCGCTCGGCTGCGAAGCCGGACGACGCCGATACAAGAACCGCCGCGGCACCGATAACAAGCGCCGTGATTGACAGGACGGACCTTCTCATGGCGGAACCTCCGTGACGACTCCCTAGGCGCCAGCTGAACGGTGCACATGCCGGCGACGATGTGGAACGCTCGCAGAAGCAAACAGGGGTGTGGACACGACGACGCACGGCCGTCGCATTCACCACCCCCACTGGTACCACATTATAGCACATTTTCCTGAGGTCGTCAATAAAGAGCCGCAAGCGACGATGGGCACTACGCCGGCTCTGTCCCTACACGTGCTCGATAGCCGTGTGCTTCGACATCTCGCGAGAGTCCGTGCACAGGTCACTGACCGACAGGCCGTGGACATCGTCGTTCCCCGTCATTCTGGCGAAGTCCATGAGCTCTCTGTTCGAGACGCACAGGAAGTTCTCGAGCTTCCTGGCCGAGATGTCCGTCCGCAGCCTGGCCCTGAGCACCGGGTCCTGAGTCGTCACACCGACCGGGCACTTCCCCGTGTCGCAGAGCCTGTACTGCTGGCAGGCCGCCGCCATCAGTGCCGAAGTACCGATGGCTATGGCGTCCGCCCCCATGGCGAGGGCCTTCGCGAAGTCGGAGGAGACCCGGAGCCCACCCGTGATCACGAGCGAGATGTCAGAGGCGCCCTTCTCGTCGAGGAACTTCCTCGCGCGGTGGAGAGCATAGATAGTCGGAACGGCCGCGGCGAGTTTGATGTACTTCGGGGACGCGGCGGTCGCCCCGGCCCGGCCGTCGATCGTGATGAAGTCCGGTGCCGCATGAACGGCAACCTCGAGATCTGCTTCGATGCTCCCGGCTGCCAGTTTGATGCCTATCGGCCGCCCGCCGGATGCCTCCCGCAACCAGTCGACCTTATGTCTGAGGTCGTCCGGCGTGCTCACGTCGCGGAAACGGGCGGGACTCACGATGTCCGTGCCCTCGGGGAACCCCCTGATGGCGGCGATCTCGCTCGTTACCTTCTCGGCAGGCAGGTGACCTCCCATGCCCGGCTTCGCCGACTGGCCTATCTTGATCTCGATGGCATCGGACGCCCTCAGGTTCTCCGGGCTTACGCTGTACTCGTTGGGCACGTACTCGAAGATGTACTTGTAGGCGCACTCCCGTTCCTGCTCCAAGATGCCACCCTCTCCGGAACAGGTAGCCGTCCGTGATGCCGCGCTCCCCTTCGCCAGGGCGACCTTCATCTCCTTCGAGAGTGCACCGAACGACATGTGCGTGACGTATACCGGCATGTCGATCTCGAGCGGTTTCTTCGCTGCAGGCCCGATCACGGTCTTCGTGTTCACCGGCTCGTCCGCGTTCAGGGGCATCTTCGCGAGTTGGGCGCCCTTGATCAGAATCTCGTCCCACGAGGGAACCAGGATCGTAGTGCGCATGGGCTCCACTATGGATTCACCGCTCGCGGACATCCTGTGTATGTCCGCCATGTGAGTCTCGTACTCATCTTCCTGGCGGCGCCACTCACCGAGATAACCCTCGGTCTCGGAAACCTTGGTGTGCGTGATGTGGATGGTGGTCGTGCTGCCGTCACGCGCGACCGTTTCCTCCACATTGACGGTCTCGGCCTCCTCCTCCTCGGAGACAGGCAGCAGATGGGTCCTGTCGGAGAGGCAGATGGGGCACTGCCATCCCTCTGGAAAGTCTTCGAGTTCGGTCCCAGGCTTCACACCGGTTACGGAGTCTCCGCGCTCCGTGTCGTACTCGAAGACCTTGCAGACGTCGCATCTGAATCGTGCCATTAGGCGCCCCCCCGGAGGTTGAGTTGCCCAGCCCCTGCGTGATATGGGCGATGTGCGGTACACGAACGCCGCCAGCCTGCACCCACCCGGCGAGTATCATACGGGTGTGGGTGCTGGTCAAGCGGCGTTGTCGAGGAACCGGGCCGACCATCCCCCGCCGCAGCGAGCACGTACGCTCCAGCCAGCCATCCGGGCACGCTGGACGCAGAAAGGGCCCCCGGGATCTCTCCCGGGGGCCCTCATAAGCTAGCTAGTTACGGCCACTCAGAGTCGACCGAGCGGGGCGCTTCCTACCTGAGCAATGCCGCCTTCTTCCAGAACGACTCGGGTCCCGCGCGGTAGCGGACGAAGTAGACGCCGGAAGCCAGCGACTGACCGCGGTCGTTCCGTCCATCCCAGGTGATGCTGTGTGGACCGGCCTCGCGCTCAGCGTCCACGAGCACCCGCACCTGGCGGCCGTCGACGTCGAAGACCGTGATGCTCACGCGCCCCTTCTTGGCCAACGAGTAGTGGACCGGGGTCACAGGGTTGAAGGGGTTCGGGAAGTTCTGGCCGAGGCTGTAGACGTGCTTGATCTCATCATCCACACCCGTGGTCACGTCCACGCCAACCGTCCCCTCCGCGATGAACACCGGCGGGGCCTTCCCCTGCGCC
>DAOWCM010000011.1 GCA_030639555.1 Candidatus Eiseniibacteriota bacterium
ATGAACAGGGTTCCAAAGCGCCGAAACCTCGAGCAGTCACCGCCGAGGGAGGCTCGGGTACCGTCCCTGTTCTGGATGTGCAGGCGGCCCCAGAGCTGGGGTACCTCCGGCGGGTCCGCGTTGAGGTTCGTGTAGTGCAGCGGTGCGCTGGGCGAGATGCTCGCGACGGCCGCCGTCCACCTCGTGGTAGCGAACTCCGAGAGCTCGTCCCTCGCCTCTTCGTACGTGGAGGCCATTAGTTCGCCACCCTGAGCTTCCAGAGTATCTTCGTTGGACCCGGCCTGATCAGGTTGACCTGCGTGATCTCCCAGACCTTGTCGCCGTCGACGATCTGGTGCTCGAGCTCTATGTTGAAGGAGAGACCCTGCGCCGGGATGAACACGACGCGGTCGATCTCTTTCTCGATGGTGGTGCGCTGGTCGGCCTCGCCCGGCAACATGAGCAGCAGGTCCCGGGAGTCGTTGTCCAGGAACACGGCGACTGTCCTCGTGTCTTGCGTGTCTACCACCGTGCCCAGCCAGGGCTTCCCGGCCTCCTTGAGCGTCTCCCCCACCTGGCGGCGGATGGAGACCGTGCGGCCGTGCTTCTTGACTAGCCTGTCGGCGAGGGCGACGAAGTTGTCGTGGATGGCCATGCTACTGCCTGCATACGCGTTCCGCGCCGCCACCGCCCAGCAATCCGCTCCGCTTGATGATCCTGTCCGGGACAGTGTACTTGCGGGTGATGGTGATGCCGCGGGTGTCGCTGAAGCGCCGCTCCTCCTCGAGGGGGCCGATCTTCTCGCGAACGAGGGTCTCGAATCGGCCGGCACTGTCGGGCACGTCCGGGTCCGTGAACAGGGCCTGGGCGTCCCCGCATTCGTTGATCGCTCGGCCGGCGTACTCGATCGTCGCCTCCACAATCTGGTTCGGCACGGTGTCCGTGACGTCGATCCCGCGAGCGTCGAAAATCTTGAAGCCGCCGTCGTTCCGTGGCCAGCACAGGGCCTGAGGGAACCCGCTGCCGGCGTCCTCCACCGAGATGTCCCCGACGTAGTTCCACCGGAGGCAGACGTACTCCGTCGCGAGGATCAGCGCC
The DNA here is from genome assembly GCA_030639555.1 of Candidatus Eiseniibacteriota bacterium. Classification (GTDB taxonomy): domain Bacteria; phylum Joyebacterota; class Joyebacteria; order Joyebacterales; family Joyebacteraceae; genus JALGZG01. The sequence continues at coordinate 1,078 of DAOWCM010000011.1, forward strand.
GCGACCCGGTTCGACTCGTCGGCCTCCTTGAATCGGAGGAGGAACTCGGACTGCCGCACGTTGACGTATGCCAGCGCCTCGGAGATGCTCGCGAAACTGTTGGCGTCGTCCTTGCCCGTGCCATCCTCGACGATCAGGTCGCCGGCTTCTGTGAGTCCGGTTGCCATCGGCTACTCCAGCAGGTCTTTCTTGATGTCGATCTGTCCGAAGGCGACCGTCGAGGTAACCCCGGCGAGCACCATCTCGAGCTCGTGGTAGAAGCTGCCCTTCAAGTCCGCCGTGTCCGCGGGATCGAGGGTCACCCGGAGCTGCCCGAGGGTCGGCGCGGTCAGCACAATGCCGCTGCTGATCGTCTTCTCGAGCAACGGGGCGCCCTGCGGGGAGGGATCCCCCGCCGTCTTCGGCTTCCCCAGCTTCGAGAGTCCCCAGCGGAACGTGGCGGAGGTGATGTCGATCACGACACCGTTGCCGTCCTTGACGGTATAGTTCAGCCGCTTAGTGTCGCCGCTGAACATCTCGATCGTCGGGTTCTGAACGGCCATCAGCAGCAGTCCTCTGAGTTGGTTACCTCGGCGTCCAGGCCCACGTCGGGAACCTCGGCGTCCAGGTCTATGTCAGTCGGAAGTAGCAGCGCGTCTAGGTCGCAGTCGAGTAGCCGCGCGGCCTCGAGGGTCAGGCTCGAGAGGTCCAGCGCAGCCAGCGCCTCGTCGGGCTTGCTCACCGCCCGCAGGTTCAGGTCGCCGATCGGCCGCGCCCCCACGGGGCAGTCCGTACCAGGCACCGCGACGAACTCGGGTATGCCGAGTACCGCGCAGAGCGCGAGGTCCGTAGCTGGCTCCGCATTCAGGCCCACGTCCGGCAGCTCGCAGGCCGTGAGCTCGAGGTCGATGATCTGGCACGCCTCGAGGTCTTCCGACGAGATGAACTTCGTGTTGGACCGCGACACGAACAGGAACGCCGTGCGCTCGAACAGGTCGAACTGGCAGCCTCCGAACAGGAACGGGGGCCGCGCGAACATTAGAGCAGCTCCCGCCGCGTGATGATGCGGCCGCTGGTCTTGAAGATGTCCGGGGTCACGGTGATCCGCGCCCCGGTGTCGTCGTACAGGTTCAGGCGCCTGATCTCGCGCCCGGACTGGCTGGTCTGGACCTCCTGCCATCCGAGCGTGTCGGACCCGGTCTCGTCCAGCGTGGTCTCGAAGTCCTCGCCGCCGAGCGACGCGGTCACGATGATCAGGTCGTCCGAGATACCCAGGCCGGGTGCCTCGTACTCCGCCGAGAAGTAGGTGGGAACGTCCGGCCGCGGGGTCCACAGGAACGGATCCGCGCCGCCGGCCAGAAAGTAGCGGCCGTCGCCAACCTCGGTCATCGCGGCCTGCCGAGTGGTCCAGCCGGACGTCTTGAAGGTGAGGTCCGAGAAGTCGAGGTACAATCCGACGGTCGACGTGTCTCGGATCGCGACCACCGGGGAGAGCCCGGTGATGCCGCCGCCGAAACCGTTCACCGCGAGGATCAGCGGGTGCGGCTCGTTGAACGACGCGTGTATCGTCACGCTGCCCATGCCGTCCCCCTAGTCCGTGTAACCCAGCGCCGTCTCCACGTCGACCAGCGGGTCCAGGGCCTCCTCGGCCTCCATCGCCACGGTCCAGTCGAACGACTCGACGTCGGCTCGCGTGGCGAGCGCGAGGATCTCGTTCTTCTTGCCGTACATCGACGTCATCACGCCGTTGATCCATGAGAAGAATCCCTGAACGTACGGGACCCGGTTGACGGCCCACCCGTTCTCTGATCCCTCGTCGTGCAGGTAGATGAGCGCGAGCTTCGCATCTAGCGGGTACCGATGCTCGACCATCTTGCCGAACTCGTCGTACAGGACGCCGATGTAGCGAACCTTGATTGACAGCAGGTCTTCCTCGAGGTCGTCCTGCGTCGCGTTCAACTTCCACGCGTATCGTGTGTTCACGACGTCGTGCCCGTCCGTGATCTCCACCTCGATTTGCCCTACGGGCGGAGCCGTTGCCGCGCTGTGCACGCTCGCGACTTTCTTGCTCGTAGTGTCGCAGTGCACGTACAGCATCAGAACGTGTCCTCGATGAATAGCCCGACTGTCAACGCAGCCGAGCCCGGCTTCCACTTTGGAGCTCCGCTCGTGATGCTGTGTGCTGTGATAACCTGGTCCGCGGAGAATGATAGTGGGTTCAGCGGGCTGATCGTGTAGTCGATCGCATTCGACACCGGATTGGTGCCATCGAGGATTAGAGTCTCCCCGGCGCCCGTCTGTGCGACCCCGGCGATGAGGATCTGTACCTCGAGGCTACCCTCCGTCCACGAATCGTTGACAATCGCGGTGAGTCCGATGATCTGCCCGGCGCGAAACATCCGCAGGCCCGCGTCTGCCTTGGTGGCCCCCATCTCAATGAGATGGGTCGTGCCTTGGTCGACCGTGGTGACCCCGCCGAATACCGTCCACCGGCCCGTGCCCCCGCCGGGCTGGGAGGTGAGCACCCTCTCCCACACCCCGCTGATGAAATGCCAGAGCGCGGTATCGCTGATCGCGAAATCCCCCACGTTCGGTGAGGGCGGGCCGCCGACGTTCGGGTCGCCGTCGACCCCGTAGGTCGTGCGCTCGTCCTCGCCGGAACGTATCACCCAGAACTCGCTGGTGGTGCCTTCTTGATTGGAAAATTGCGACATCGGGGGTACGCGCTCCTAGCTAGGGGCCTACGGGAGGATCTTGTACTCGACGACCACCTCGGCCGCACCCGCGCCGGGGGCGCCGCCGATGACTGCCTGGAGCTGCCGGGTGCCGCCCGCGAGGACGCCGCCCGCGATCAGCGAGTCGAACACCGATCCCGGCGGCTTCTGCGGCTTGTTGTCGCCCGCCGCCATGTACGTGGTCGGCGCGTCGTCCTGGATCTCGATCGTCGCGGCCGCGCTGTAGGACGTGGTGATGCGGAGCTTGACCTGCTGCACCCTGGCGCCGACCGGGAGGATAGCCCCCAGGTTCTGCAGGGCACCCGTGCCGATGGCGACGACCCGGATCAGCGGGTCGGTGGCGGCGGTGCTGCCGGCCTTCGTCCATACGATCGAGTCCGTGTCGACCGTGATCGGGCCCGAGCCGAGCACGACGTACTTGTCGCCCGAGCAGCTCGTTCCCTCCGTGACGTGGACGGTCGCGCCGGGCCGGACCTCGTCCTCGCCGGCCGCGTTCACGTCCTCGTCGAAGTCCTCGGTCCGCGTGAGGACCGCGGGCTGTGCCGCGCCGTCGGCGAGGGTCGTCATCTCGTAGATGCCGTTGTCGACGTCGGTCGGCCCGTCCTTCACGAGGATGCGCTCGCCCACGAGGACGGTCACGCCGTCGAAGTCGTTGTTCGCGACGAGGTTGTCCGGGGACGTCAGGGTCTTCCCGACCCCGGAGCCCGCGGCGATCCAGCCGGAGAGCTGCGCGGCGGTGCAGACGCGGACCGCGTCCTTCCACACGACGCCGTCGAGCAGGCCCTCGACGGTGCGGAAGTTTACCGCGTCGAGCCCGTCGACCGGATCAGCGACCTCGCGTCGCGCCGGAGTCGTGCCGTCGTTCTCCTTGTCCTGGAACTTCGTACCTGTCCAGATGTCGCGGCCACCGTCCTTGCCATGCTCGACGTCCGCGTTGACGCCCTTCTGTCCGTAGTCGAAGTGCTCGGCCATCTCGCTATATCTCCCTCGTGATGTTGACGAGCAGCTTGGCCTGCCCAACCGTGGCGCCACCCGCCGCGAACGTGACGGTCAGCGTAGTAGCTGTGGTGATCCGATGCAAGGTCGTGGTGACGTACCGCCCGATTTTCTTCAGCTTTACGTCGCTGGTCGACAGGATCAAGGCGAGGTCGCCGGTGATCCCGAGCGTGATGGTGGGCGCCCCGTCGAACCCGGTGGTCACCTGCACCTGCGCGATCCCGACCACGTCGCCAGGCTGTAGGTCAATGAGGGCGACCGTCCCGGGCGTTATCGGAAAGATGTCCAGCGACCGGGAGGTCGCGCCGGTCAGATCGACTGTCGCCACGGCGCGGCCCTCCTAGAAGATCGCCGGCACCTTGTCGAAAACAAGCTCCAGAGGATCGACGGTACCGACGTTGGTTACCGAGCCGGCGTAGTTCCAGGTGTTGACCGAGTCCGCCCACGAGTCGAAGTCGGGCGGCGCGACGGTCTCGGCAACGTCTATGATGAGCAGGCCGTCCACGTACACGCTCGCGCGATTACTGGTGACTGGGTCGACCGCGACCACGTAGGTATGGATCCCGGACGACAGGTCCAGGTCCACGTCCACCAGGCCGGAGTTGATAGTGGGTTGACCGCCTGCGAAGACGTCGAGCTGCAAGGACGACTTGCCGGCGCCGAACGAGAGGTTCAGCCGCAGCGCGTTCGCGATGGCCCCGGTCTGGATGAGCACGCCCGCGGGCGGCGTCGCGCCGAACGACTCGATGCGCATGACGATGGATGCCGGCCTGTCGGCCTGCGTCCCGGTCAGAGGATCCGCTATGGCGCCGTCCGGCCCCGGGATCTTCACCTCTGACAAAGGGAGCCCGACGCGATTGAATCGCTCCCTGCGCCTCTCCCTCGCGTGGAAGAGGGATGCCTGAAGGTGACCCATGGGGCCCTCCTATGTGACCTTGAACTTGGGCGGGTGCGGGTTGCCGGGCTTCCTCGTCACGGCCGAGGCTCCGGGCTGGAGCCCGAGCTGCCTCATCGTCTCGAGGGCGTCGTAACGCGCGGCCCGCTCGGCCTTCGTGATCTCGGCCTGCGCCTTGTTCAGCTCGTGCAGGGGCGGTCGGGTGAGCTCCCGGTCGTGCTTGATGTCGCGCACTAGCAGGGAGCGCTCGCTGTTCAGCTCCTCGATCGCCTTCTCGTGCGACCGGACCGCCTGCTTGATCTCCTCGCACCTGGCGAGGTTCTTCTGCATGCGCGCGACCCTGGCCTCCCTGGACTCCGGGTCAGGCTTCGCCTCGGACTCGGACTCGTCCTCGGACTTCTTCGGCTCGGGCTCATCGGCCTTCACCAGTGCGGCCTCGACGGCCTTCTCCGGCTCGGGCCCTGAGGCATCGGCTTCCTTCTCCGCCTCGATGCGGTCGAGCACTTCGAGGGCGCTCGGGGCGGCGGTATCTTCGGAGAGGGTCTCTTCTGGACTCTGCTCGGCGTCAGCCATGGGAATCACTCCTTTGACGTTTTGAGCGGTTTGGGGGTACGGAATACCCCAGTATGGGGCGAGACGTCAAACGACGCCCCGCCCCGTGGCTGGAGGATGAACGGGCTTAGCCGTTCGTGCGCAGCTCCGCGAGCTTGATCTGCTTCCGCTCGTTGAAGCGGCGGTCCCAGTTCAAGTCGTTCTCGAGCTCTGCGTTGGTCGGGCTCTCGCCCACCTGGGAGCCGGTGATCCACGCGAATCCGCGCGGGTGCAGCGACCACTCGACGCGGGAGATCAGGAACTCCTGGCCTCCGCCGTCGCCCTGCAGGGGCTCCCTGTCGGTCTCCGTCGGCACGCGCGGGGAGCCCTGCCCCCTGGCGATTGCCCCCGCCCCGTACAGGTAGGTGCTGTACTCGGTGACGGTGTCGCGGATGACCGCGGGCATCCCGTCGTCGACCACGACCCTGAGGCCGAGGAACGTCGGGATGTCGATCTCACCCCGGGCGTCCGGGATGAAGTCGATCAGGTTGTTCTTCTTCGCGCGTGCGAACACGACCGAGTGCATGCTCACCGCCACGAGATCCTCCGAGCTGTCGCCCAGAGTCTGCTGCGCGTCGATGAACGCCTCCGCGGAGAAGAGGTTGGCGGCGAGTGCCGGCGAACCCGTGACCGTGATGTCGTTGATCATGTCAGCGCTATCGTTGGTCTCGTTGTCGTCGAACACGCCGACCAGGGACGAGATGAGCATCCGCTGCTCCTCGCGGACCCAGTAGTCCGAGACGAGGGCGGCGATTGCCTCCATCGGGTCCGCGCCGGCCAGCGCCGCGTTCAGGTCCATGCTGGACCAGACCTGGTTGCGGTTGTGCCGCTGTGCGATCTCCTGGCCGGTCGTGATCTTCTCGGGCGTTGCCGGGGAACCCGGGTTGTCCGAGGAGACGTTGGACTCGGTCTGGGAGAGGTCGCGGAAATGCGGGACGTTGAAGACCCGCGAGCCGCCCGCCAGGAGCTGGTTGAGCAGCGGTGAAGCCTCGAGCACCCCGGAGTTGCGGAACGCACTCTTCTCCTCGGTGAGGAGCTGCACGTAGTCCGTGAAGACTTCGGGAATGACGAGATCGGTTAGTCGTGTTACGGCCATGGCCTTACACTCCTTATCTCAGGTTGCTTGGTTGTTGGTTGCTGCCGATCCGTGTCACGACCATGCGGTCACGGTGTCTACGCCGCTCCGCCCGCCACGCGGGTTTCTGCGGGATGTCGCCGGCTACCCCTTGAGGCTGGCCGGCAGATACTTCATCGCGTCCCAGTCCTTCGAGTGGGCGGCCCGCGCCATGCGCTTCGCCTTCTCGGGGTCGGTCTGGGTGATCTGGGCGATCTTGGTGAAGTTGAAGTGTTCTTGCTTGAAGGGGTTATCGCCGAACGTCTCGCCGCCCTTGCCGCCACCGGCTCCGGCGCCCTTCGTCTCCCCGAACCACAGCTTGCGCTGCCCGTTCGACTTCATCTCGAGGAACGCCTCCTTCGGCGTCATGCCGGGGATGAGGCCGGGGATGCCTTCCTTCGAAACCACCTCTCCGAGCTCGTTCTGCTCGAACGCGTACCCGCTGAACAGCGCGACGTCCTCCATCGCGTCTTTCTGCACCCCGACCTCCTTGTCGAAGGCGGCGTCCGCGACGGTCTTCTGAATCTTCGAGCGTGTCGTCGCGGTCTTCAGCTTGTCGCGCTCGCCGGTGACCTCGCCCAGGGCGTCCTGCACCCGCTTGAGCTCGCGCTCGACCGGCTTCAGCTTCGCCATGGCCCGGCTGTCCGCCAGGTCGTTGACGCGCTTCTCGCGCTCCTCGGCGTCCTCGGTGCCAGCGGCCTCGACCTGTAGGGACAGGTCTTCGTTCTTCGCCTCGAGCTCCTCGATCGTCTCGGGGGTGTGCTCCCCGTACGCCTTGATCTTGACCTTGGCGGTCTTGTGCTCGAGGCGCTCCTGAGCGAGCGCCTTGTTCAGCTTGTCGACGTCCGTCTGGGATTTCGCGCCGGTGGCGTCGAGCTCCCAGTGACCGTCACGCTCGAGGTAGTGTTCGCGCAGCGGCTCGTCCAGGTCGTCCAGGGATTCGAGAATCATCTCAAGTGCCATTGTTCTTTCTCCATGAGTCCGCGCGTATCATTACGCGTCGGTTGAACTTGCGTCTGCCTCCCCGGGGGAACCTACTGCCTCTGAGTCTGCTTCTCCGGGGGAACCTGGCGAGCCCTCAGGCTCATCGTCGGCTGGCGCCTCGTCCGGCGCCTCACCTTCCAGAATCTTGTGGATGTGGTTGTCCACGTCCGCCGCCTCCGTCTCGTCCGCGCTGCGGATAACGTGGAAGTGGCCGGCGACCGTGTCCGTTATGCCGTACACAGTCCCGTCCGGGAGCGTGATGAACACGTACCCATGGTCGTGGTCGGCGACGACGTCTGTGCGACCCGCCGTCTTCTCGCCCGCGTCGTCGGCCGCCGCGCGGGCAGACTCCCCGAGCATCGCCATGAGCTCCTGCTCGTAGGACATCTTCGTGAGGTTCTTGTCCTGCGCCCAGAGGTGCATCGACTTGAGGGAGATCGGCGCCCCTTCCTTCCTCGCCTGCGCGAAGGCCCTCAGCCCCTCGGGGTTCGGGCTCTCCTGCGTGAAGTCGAGGTTGGGCTTGATCTTTACCTCGTCTGGATTCGCGCCGACCCACTCCGCGCAGATTCTCAGTATGCGTTCGAGAGCGGCCGAGCCGGTGAGCGCGATGGTCTGGAGCGTGGCGGTGCTGGCGGAGACCCGGATGCGGAGCGCCTCGCCGGACTCGGCCTGGGATCCCCTCGGCTCGAGGAGCCGCGCGCCCATACTCCCGGCGCGGGTCATGTCTGTGTCAAGCGCCTTCTTCTGCTCCGGCACGCCCTTCGAGTCGATGCCGATGAACTCGGCGCCCGCGCCCTCGCCGGCTATGATTCGGATGACGGCGCCCGCGCCTATGCGCGTCTCGTCCTCCTCCTCTTTCGTCTCGCCGTCCTTCTTGACCTCGTCGCCTATGATGACGAGCGTGTCCTGGCCGAGGAGGTGGAGGGCCTGCCTGTAGTCTGCGTCGCCCCTGTAGATCGCCAGCGATAGGTTCGCCAGCCCGAGGAGCGGAATTTCGTCAGGCGTCGAGCATAGGTCGTTCGCACCCACGAACACCCACGGGATCTCGTCGAGTACGCGCCCTTTGAACTTGGGTACGACGAGCTCCGATCGCACGTCGTCGTTCTCGACGAACGTCTGGTAGACGATGTCGCCGAGGGGGTTGCCCGCCTCGTCTACGCCGGCCTCCGGGTCCGGGCCGAGCTTCAGGACGCGGAACCGACGCTCCTCCATCCAGTCGAACACGCTCGCGCCCTGCTCGCCACGCACGAACACTGTCTCGTTCAACACGGCGAAGCTCAGCCTGTCCTGGGCGAACTCGGTGAACCGCTCGTCATCCCAGTTGATGATCGTCTCCGCCTCGTACTCGACGATGTGCGGGACCTCCGCCTCGGCCGCTGCATCTTCGTCCTGCGGGAAGTCTGCGAGCATGCCGAATCGGCCGAACCGGAGCTGCTGCTCATTGATCTTGCGAAGCAGCATGTCGAGCGTCTCACCCTTGCGGGTGGCGTTGTTCCGCATCGGCTCGAGGGCAGACGGGAGCTCGATGAGCGCCGGCTCGGCGTGCATAACGCCGACGAGGGTGTTCACGGCCTCCTTGACGAACTCAGGGTAGTTGGCCCGCTTGACGTAGGCCGTGTAGGACGCGAAGCCGTCGCTCCCTGTGGATCTGAGCGCCCCGTCCGTTACCTGGCCGCCGGTGGGCGGGAGGTACAGGAATAGCGCTTCCTTGATCCGCCTCTCGCCCGCGAACGAGTCCCGCATCACGCGGTAGTCGTCTGCGACTTCGAGGAAGTCAGGGTGCTTGCTTTCAATCGACATCTACACGAGCCCCACTGTGCGGTTAGATCCACGTCTCACCGGGCGCGGAGCGTATGTCAGGACCAACGCGTCTGCGTGGTCAGGAGATGCGATGCCACGAGCAGCCATCTGCTTCTTAGCCTCGATCTGGATCTTCCCCGTGGTAGTGAAGAAGTACCGGGGAAGAGAGAGCTCCGCGCACAACTTTGAGTGATCGGGCAGGAGCAGCAGTTCGCTGAGCGCATGCTCAACGCCGCCGTTCCCGTTGATGAATAGCCAGTGTTCATACGTGCGGCGAAGTGCCTCTCGCACCTCCCACCACGTCTCTGCCCTGAGGTTTAGGAACTTGTCCTTAGCCCTCTTTCCGTCGGGCCACCTTTTCCTTGTCGTCCGGTCGCCCGGATTTATGCCGTGTGAAGGAACATCCGGCATGCGCTTGAGCGCCGAGGTAACCCCCACGCCGACACCGACGGAGTCGTACTTGACGATCAGGCACTTAGTGAGCCTTGCGAGCTCGCCCGTCTTACCCGCGATGTTTATCGAGTCCGCCTCGGTCCACGTGACGGGGGGTCCGACCAGGGGGCCGTAGCGAGGGATGAAGACCGTCTTGTTCTTACCGCCGGCCGCTATGTCCAGGCCGCCGATTCCGTCGTCTAGCTCTATGTCCTTCAGCAAGCCTGCCTCGGCGAGCTGCGCGCGAAGCAGTTGAGACACGCGAACCATCTTTGCCGGGCACACCACGTCGCCCGCGCTTGCCTCGTAATCCAGGTCCACCTCTTGTGCGAGCGTCTCGGGCTCGAGGGTGCGGACCTTTTTTGCGTACCATTCGGCGTCCTTGCGGGGGTCGTCCCTCCACTCGAGAGTCATCACGGGAAAGTTCCCGCTGAACCTCTTTCGGTAGAAGGGATTGCCGGTCCCGTTCGGGGTCGAGACCCATATCTTCGCGTCGGTGTTCTCCGACAGCGCCCGCTCTGCTTCGTCTGGATACTCGAGGAAGGCTGCCTCGTCGATGAAGTACATCGACGACCGCCCCCCGCGACCGATGTTTCTCCCGCCCTCGCCGGTGATCGTCGACCCGTTCTCCGGGTTGATCACCTTCATGTAGGGCGCGTATACCTTCTTGTCCCAGCCCCGGGGCTGCATCTCCCTCGGGAGCCGGTCGATCATGATCCGCAGCTTCTCGAGGATTGAGTCGGGGTCGCCGATCTTGTCGACGAGGCGCTCGACCCGCGAGCCGAAGGCGATCTTCACGCCGGGCTGCAGGAACCACAGGAACCAGGCGACTGCCAGGCAGATCCACGTCGCACCCGCGTCTCGGGACTTCTCTACGATCCCCTCTTCCTTGCTGCGGAAGCGCTTGATGATCCACTCGACCAGCTCGCGCTGCTTCGGAAACAGGATCAGGGGGATGTACGGGTTCTTTCCCTCGCTCGCGAGGCGCGGGTCGTACGTGACGACCCAGTCTTCTATCGCGTCCACCGGGTGCGTGCGGTAATAAGCGAACAGCCGCGTCCATTCGTCGGGGTTGGCTCGGAGCCAGCCCAGGAGGTTGTTCCTGTACTTCCAGATGGCGGAGTAGTCTGGGTTCTTCCAGTCGTCGATCTTCGGCCGCGGTCCGGGCGGCTGTATCTCGTGCATCCCGCTCCCCCATGGGTGCCGCGCGTCATCGCGCTGGCCGGTGGATGTTCGCTACCTACTAATCTCCTACTAACGAATGCAGATTTAGTAGTTGGGCCGCTTCGGCCGGGGCTTCGTGGGTTCCTTGGGACACCTGCAACGACCGTTCACCCGCTTGCAGCCGGGCTTGCACGGCCTACGGGTCTGTACCTCGAGGGACGTCACCAGAGCTTGCTCTGGGCCCGGTTGACGCGCCCCGCGCCCCCGGTCGTGTATCCTGCCGGCGAGAACCTCGGTGCGTGCGTACCCATCGTCGCGCGCCGGTGCGCGACCACGTCTGCGACTACCGGCTTCTCGATCGGGCGCCGCATCGGCGCGCTCTGTGGTTTGATCACGGAGGGCGTCGGCGTGCCGCGCACTTCGCCGCGCTGGAGTCGATGGATGGGCTGCTTGCCGCCCGTCAGCTCGAGGCCGCGGGCATGTCGAATGCCGCGGTGGCGCAGCAGCACGCTACGAGGCATCGAGTGAATCTCCTTCGTAGGGCTCCGGCATCGAGTCCGGTACCCCTTGGGTTGGAATAAAGCACACGACGATGAGTCCCTGCGGGATCACGCCGTAGGGTCTGCACTCTGTCCCCGGCGGAAACCTGGGCCCGTCGTACGGGTCGTTGAAGTGTGAGCACCCCGGCGCGAGGCAGATAGCCGCCGCCGTGAGCAAGATGGCTAGTCGTCGCATTCCTCTGGCTCCGAGAGGGGTAGGTCTTCGTGGTCGTCGCGCAGGATGTCGGTCACCTCGCCGCCGAGGTACATCGCCATCTCGCAGAGTTCGGGCATGTCGCAGTCGCTCCAGAGGGTCCGCAGGCGTCCCTCCGACGTGCGGACCACGAGGGCCACTGCGACTAGCTCTCCGGCCTCCGCACTCTTGAGCAACTCGATCGCAACTTGGCTGGGGTGCTCCAAGTGGCCGAGGCACTCTACGTTATCCCAGCGAGGGTTGCGCGCCTTTTTGCCCACGAAAGAAACTCCTCAAGTTCCGGCCGCCATGTGCCGAATAAGGGGTAGGAGAGGAGAGAAAGGATGAATCCATGATCCATCTTCAAGCCTTCAGCCGGAAGGCCGCGGACGACCTGGCGAACCAGTTCGTGCGCAAGTGCGGAATCGAAGTCTACGTCTACCGGAGCCCGGACCTGGACGGATTCTACGTCCTGGACGACGCCGGCTTCGCGATTCAGATCAAGAAGTCCGGCATGCTCCGCATGGTGCACAACCCGGAGCGCCGCGCGTCCCCGCGCGTCCCGTTCAGGGTCCGCGTCAGCGGGCATTACCTCGGCCGCGTCGCGCATGCGTAGGGGAGGCAAGATCGCCCTCTACGTCTGGATCGCCTCCGAGGTCATCGACTGGGTCGTGCTCCCGGTGGTCGCCGCCGCCTGGTACTTCGTGAAGGGCGCCCCAGCGCTTTCGCTACCTTTCTGAGCTTGTAGCTCGAGGGCGCCTTGCGCTTGCGCAGCGGCCACGTCAGAGGGGTCCACCCGAAGGCGAGCACCGCCAGCGTGTAGACAGGCCCCACGACCGTGCCGAGCGCGGCCGTGCCGACGCCCTTCGCCCGCCCCGCCCACGTGCCCCGCTTCCAGCGGGCACCGGCGGCGGCGTAGAACTGTTTCATCATGCACGCCCCGAGGCCGACGTCGGCCCGGGGCTTCCTGTAGAACAGGCCCCAGAAGCCGCCGCGGTGGTACGCGTAGTCGTGCGTGTTGCAGCACGGCGAGTAGTCCACGTCCGCGAGCTCGTCCGGGACGAGTACCGCCGAGACCCTACCGCCGGCCGCCGGCCCGCAACCGTTCGGTATGAACGGGCTCGGGTGGCGGAGCTTGCCTTTATCCCAGGCGCGCTCTGCGAGGGTTTTCATAGGAAACTTTCATAACGCCCGGAGCAATTATAGCTTCGGGCCTGAAACTTGAATTACGGGGTGGTCGCACCGAAGATGATGTTGGCCGGGACCAGGTTGACTGCCGATCCGTTGCCGAGGTCGAGCCCGTTGCTGAAGCCGAATGGGTACCAGTGCTCGTTGCTCGCCGCGCTCGCGTAGTCACCATGGTCAACCGTCGGGTCGAGCCACCCGCTGGCGCTCTTGCCGTTCTGCTCGTCGAATCGGTACGCGACTTCCGGCGCCGTGAGCGCGGAGCTCCACATCGTCGTGCACCACATGAATCCGTCCCACTCGTGCACCGGGACGGGAGTGCGGATCGTGCGGGCCGTGTCCGTCATGGTGCCCGCGTTGTCTGTCGATACGAGCGTCGGAACGGCCAGCACGCCGTCGATATACACGTCCGTTGATCCGGCCCCGCTTCCCGACCGAGTGACCGTGAGCATCGTCCATGCGCCCAATGCCCAACCGGCGTAGGTGGCGATGTAGAGGTTCGACGCTGCCGAATCCCGAGTCAGAATAGAGATCGGGTCGCCGCCACCGCCCGTGCCAATCGAGAGATCGTTGATATTCCCCGCAGCGGGTAAGAGGTTGAAGGGTGACTGATTCCCCCCAAGCGGATTCGTGAGGTACATCCACGTTTCGATCGTCCACACGTCGCCGAGGCCGGTGGTCGAGGGGGCAGCAGCCGCGTAGCTCTCGACGGGGTTGGCGATGAGCATGATGACGCTCTGCACGGAGCCGGAGCCCTGGTATACCGGAGGAATGACCGCCGGAGTGAGCCCGAGGTCGGTCGGGTCGCTCGTCTGCAGCACCTCCTCGTGGGTGAAGGACTCGTCCTCCCCCTGCTCGAGGTGCATCGCGTCGTGGATGCCTTCCTCCGCCTCGGATGTGTCGAGGCGGACCTGCTGCTCATCCAGGAATCCCAGAGAGTCGTCGCCCCTGCGGAGTCTGTCGAAGCTCCGGTGGCGCCCGTGGCGCCTGCGCGTCTGATCTCGACTCATCTCATCTCCTACGGCACGTCTGCCTGGCGGTCGCCGTCGGTGATTCCGACCACGGAGAGGTCGATCGCCGGGGTGAACACCTCGGCTGCGTAGTCCTTCCCGAGGTCCGGCGAGCCCTGGTGACCCGGTCGCCACCAGTGGGCGAGGTCGAGGTCGAAGACGTAATCGTTCGGGACGTTTGCCTCGTTCAGGTCGATCGAGCTCGGACTCGTGTTGAGGTAGGCCGGCACGCCGTTCGTCGCGACCGCCGTGATGTCCCCGCGCCAGAGCGCAGCCTGCGCGAGGTTTCCCTCCATCGACTGATTGCTGCCGGTGGCGAGGTTTCCGAGGCCGATCCTGCGGGCGGTGTTACCCATCGAGATCGACGGGTTGTTGACCCCCACGTCGGGAGCTCCGGCGCTCACGCCGTCCTTGAAGAGGAGCAGAATGCTGCCAGTCCACACGACCAGAACATGTCGCCAGAACGGGGTCTCTCCAGCGTAGAACGAGTTCCAAGCGGTGATCTCGATTGGTGTTCCCGAGTTATCCGCCCAGTCGAGCCGTAGCCTTTGACTCGATGCGTCGTGGTAGAGCGAGATCACGTCTGCGTTGCCTGACGCCGGCCGAAGATCCACGAGGCGTTCGGAGCCACCGAACGGTAGGGAAACGATCTTCCACCACACGGCGAGTGACCACGCGGTACCGATTCCAAGCACTTGGGGAGTCGACTCAAGGAACGAGTCCGTGCTCCCGCCCGACGGGAAGTTGATTGACTGCGTCTGCGCCGAGAAAGGCGGCACCGACGGGTTGAGCCCGAGGTCGGTCGGGTCGCTCGTCTGCAGCACCTCCTCGTGGGTGAAGAACTCGTTCTCCCCCTGCACGAGGTGCATCGCGTCAAAGATACCCTCGGCGCCCTCAGCCGTGTCGAGTCTCACCTGCTCTTGATCGACGAACCGCTGCGTGTCCTGCCCAAGGCCGGGCTCCGCCTGGTTCTCGGTGCGCCGGCTGACCCGGTCGTAGTTCCGGTGGCGACCGTGGCGCCTGTACGTGAGTGGTCGTGCCATTTTCCCTCTTACCCTCGCGCGAGTGATCGCACGGCGTGCATGATGGCCAGCGACAGGACCGGGTCCGCCCCCTGTGCCATCGGCTCTCCACCAGCGCTGAACTCGACGAAGAAGTCGTCGCCCGGGTAGCGTACCTTGGAACGGCCCCGCGTGATCCGCGCCTCGAGTCTCAACGGCTCTCGGACAACGGCCTCGAGGTTCCCGAGGGCGAGGAGGGCCCCTTCGTGACTCATCTCGACCGCCTGCTCGCCGAATGCGGCGGCGAGCGCGGTGCCAACGAGCCAGTCCACGATGCTCTCGCTGACGTCCTCGCCGGGGAGGTAACCCCCGCGAAGGTCGTCGAGGATCGCCTCGAGGCTCTTGCGGAGCGCCTCCTGCTTCACTCTACAGCGATCGGACCTTCAGCCACGTCGGCCCGTGAGACGTTGACCCCGAGTAGATGAGTGTCACGTTGACGCCTGATAGAATCCGCAGCTCGATCGTCACGACGCTCGAGCGGTTGCGGGTGTCGATAAACGCCTTGCACTGGTTCGAGTGGTTCTGGTTGAGGAGGTTCGTCATCGGGAGTAGCATCCCGCCGACGCCCTCCGCCTGGACTGAGAGAAGATCGAAGATCGAGCAGCAGAGCTGTGCCCCTGCGGCGTTCGTCTCGAATGAGAAGCCGGCCTCGCACTCCCACAGCTTGCCTGCTGGGAGCGTGATGATGCCGAGCTGCTGCGCGGTTCCGATCGAGAGCGCGCCGACCATGTCGTCGCTCGACTGCAGCTCTCGGTTCAGCTCGACATGACTCGGCGCCGTGAGGTTCAGGTTCTGGTCGCCGTTGAGGTCGGCGAGGAGGTAGCTGACGCCGGCCCCCTCGTCGATGCCCTCCACGAGACCCGCGAGCGACCGCGGAAGGCCCTTCGACCCGCCCTGCCTCGCGCTATCGCCAATACTTGCACCCATGTTGATCTCCTAGAGGGGGAAACGGTTGAAAATCTTGCTACAGCGCCCGGATGATCGCTACGGTCCCGCCGCTATTCCAGTCGAGGATCGAGGTGAGGTTCGTGGCGTTGAGGACTTGGAGCGATACGTCGCGATCCTCGTCGAGTCCGTCCGCGGTCAGGTCGAAAATCGCCGAACTCTGCGGCGAGCCGTGCTGATTCTGAGCCTGCGCCTGGGGCGAGACAAGGCAACGCGTGCCGAACGGGTCCTCGAAAGGAGCAGACGGGTCGAGCCCCCACTGACAACCGAAAATTCCCGTGTTGGAACTGAACGTCACGGCGAGGAACGCCTGACAGAGGTAGATGCGCCCCCTCGGGAGCGTGAAAATCCCGGCGAGTTGACCGGCTCCGGTCGAGACGACGATGTCGCCGCTCGTTTGCCATCCGCCGTTCTCGATGTCGCCCGAGTCGCGGAACTCGATGTGACCGGCTCCGGTGATGGCCTGGTCCGCATTCATAGGAGCATGCAGATAGATCGGCGTGAGGAACGCGTCAAGAGAGTCGAGGAGTCCGTCGAGGGACCGAGGAAGCCCCTTGGCGCCGCCCTTCTTGAGCGAGTCTCGAAGACTTGTCACGTTGACCTCCCGGGATAGGGTAAGTGGCTCCGCCCCCTGGGTTCGAACCAGGAACCTACCGGCTAACAACCGGGAGCTCTGCCAGTTGAGCTAGAGCGGATTGAAATCGTGCACCTGATTCTCGCCCCAGATGCTAGGCGTTCGACGTTCCTGACGGGACTCGAACCCGCGTCTGTTCGGACAGGCGAACCCATCCAATGCACCAGCCCTCTGTGCTACAGGTCGTCTCGAATTGGGGTGACCGCCGGGACTCGAACCCGGGCCTACGGGGACACAACCCGTCGGGCTACCACTACACCACAGCCACGTGGTGGAGCGACACGGACTTGCACCGCAGTCTCCGAGGTTACAACCCGGGATCCTTCTCGTTGGACGATCGCTCCGTGTGCTAGGCGGAGCGATGATAGAGATTGGTCAGGGCGCCCGGAGTCGAACCGGGTCCACGTGCGTCCGAGGCACGGATGCAGCCACTTACACCTCGCCCTGTGATGGGGCCAGGCTCTGTTGGGTTGCTCATATCCGTGTCCTCTACTTACACCCCACGGCGATGTGGTTGTGCATGCGGTCGAGTGCGATCGTGCGGTAGCACAGCGGGCAGCGCCCGGTGGTGCGGCGAACGCCGTGCTTCTTCAGGTACGACGCGCGCTCCTTGTCCTTGTTGGAGCGGTTGGCACCCTTGTTGGATGTAGCCATGACGATTCCTCCTTATTGGATTGTCGTCATGTCATCCTCCTGGTCTGATGTCGCAAAGGACATCGTGAGCGCGATCTGATACCGCGGACGGTATCACTAAATCATCACCAGCGGCTCGCAAAGGCTTGCCACCGCGCTATTCGTCGGAGGGCTCTCCCTGGAGCCGCCGGTAAAATGTGTCTGCTTCCTCGTCGCCGGTCTCCGACGCCGCGCCCATGTTCGAGCGCCCGAGGTTGCCGTCGATGTCGACCTGTGCGCGGGATACCTTCGGCTCGACGCGGTCGAGCAGCTCCCGGGCGTGCGCCTCGCTTCCAGTGAGTCCGTGCAGCGAGAACACCCAGACGTGCAGTGCCTGCACCGTCTCGAAGATCGGTATCTCGTGGGTGTCAATGCCGAGTCCGAGGGCCGCCCTCTTGTAGTGCAGCTCCGTCGGGACCATCTCGTACTGGCGGGCGATCTCCTTCGAGAGCTTCGCTCCCCTCGGTCGACCGGGGCCGCCGGGGCTGCCTCTCTTGAACTGCCCGCGCTCGCCGCGTACTTCGTTCCCCTCCTCACCGGAGGGCTGGCGATACTTCTCGAGGTCTGCCGCGATCTGCGCCTTGGTTCGTCGTGCTGGCGTGCCCATGCGCGCCTCCTAAGGCCACTGGGTCAGCGCTCCGCTGGTCTCGAGCTCGTACTCGTCCATGCGAACGCCGCCTTGGTACTCCGCGATGCGGTACAGCGCGGGCTGGTAGCGGGGGTGGAGCGTGCCGGAGTTCTCCGGGTCGTCCCAGAATTCCTTGAGCCAGTCGGCCGCCTCCTGCAGCGTCGGGAACTGGCAGATGGGCCCGAGGTCGCCCTCCTGTGAGGTTACACCGCACACGACGAAGCCGTCTGTGATCTTCATCGACTGCGTGCCTCCGGGGTAAAGGGGTCGCGGCTGCCGGTCGCAACACACAGCTCGGCCAGGGTAAGGGGCCCCGTGCCTTGGCCCGCCGCGGAGGCCACCTCGCGCAGCCCTTGTCCTGCGAGTACCCAGGGGTGCCCCCTGGTTGTCTCGCAGCTCGCGCGACGATTCGTTCAATGTTCACTAAATCGCCCATATTCACCGCGCGGTGAAGATGGGCCATTCAGTGAAGTTTCAATTTTCGAGCTTTTTCTCCAACGGAGAAACAGGCTGATTCACGAAAATGCAATCCCCCGCGTCCCTCTCGTCCTCGAGGGGACGCAGGAAGTAGGCGAACGCCACCAGGCCCGCGCCGGCCACGAACAAGACCATGCCGACGGCTGCGATCATCTGCGACGCGATGATCCTGAGGAGG
>DAOWCM010000355.1 GCA_030639555.1 Candidatus Eiseniibacteriota bacterium
AAGAACGGGTACATGGGACTGGAGTGGAAGTACGCGTGGTCGGGGACCAGCTTCCCCTGCGCGATGTCGCGCGCCTGCGCGAAGTAGACCGCGGGGTCGCCCATCAGCGTCCTGAACAGCGGATGGTCCTGGACCTCATGGAGGTAGACGAGGCGCAGCGTCAGGGCGAGCGCGGCGATCGCCCCCAGGGCTGCCCACTCACGCCGCGTCATCGCGCGATCGGTGCCGTCTGTGGAGGCTCTGTTCAAGGTAGGGACTCGCCGACCGTGATGGCCCGGGCAATGGTCGCGGCGTGGATTTCGGCGGTGTCGCTCGTCCGCTCGGCGTATCCGCCGGCCAGGGTGACCACGAACGGGACGCCTCTGGAGGCGCAGGCGGACATCACGGCCTCGTCCCGGTCAGCGAGATCCTGCTTCGTTAGCGCCAGGCCTCCGAGAAGGTCGTGCTCATACGGATCTGCACCGGCCACGTAGAGGACCATTTCCGGGGAGAACTCGCTGAAGATAGTGTCGAGCGCGCTCTCGAGGTTGGAGAGATACAGGGGACCGTCTGCCTCATCGGGAAGTCCGATGTCGAGGCTGCTCGCGGGTTTGGCCATCGGGAAGTTCCGTTCCTGGTGGATCGAGAATGTGAAGACCCGCTCGTCATTCGCGAAGATCGCGGCCGTGCCGTTGCCCTGGTGAACGTCGCAATCCACGGTGGCGACGCGGGTGGCCAGTCCGTCCTCGAGCGCCCGGGCCACTCCCATCGCCACGTCATTGAGAACACAGAAGCCCTCGCCGTGGTCGGGGAAGGCGTGATGAAGCCCGCCGGCTATGTTGACCCCGACACCTCGCTCAAACGATGACCTGACGGCCGCTACGGTTCCTCCCGCCCCGAGAAACGATTTCTCGACCAGTTCTTTCGAGTAGGGCAGTTCGAGCGTCGCTTCCTCCAGTGGAGAGAGCGCACCGTTCAGGAGCTTTGCCACGTAGACCCTGGTGTGGACCAGAAGCGCGTCATCGACCGTGGCCGTGTCAGGCTCGACGATGTCATCCGGCGTGGCGACGCCCATGTCGAGCAGCAGCTCCTTCACCAGCCGGTATTTCCTCATCGGGAAGATGTGCGGCCCGATGTCGGCCTCGTAGTCGTCTGAGTAGAAGAGCACCGGTCTCATGAAGTGAGGCTCCTGTGAGTGTCCTGACGGTTCCGTATCGCTCTGCTGGCGCACGGTTCTCACGGTGCGTCCGCTTCCTGGTCGTGCGGTTCCTGGTCGTCCGGTTCCTGGGCGCCCGGCTCTCCGTCGTCTGCCTCTCCGAAGAGAATCCACGCCGGCGCGTCCTCTCCCGCCGCCCTGGCCGGTGTGAACCGCCACGCCCCGACCGCGCTCGTGAGCGGCGTCAGCTCCTCGTCGGCGACCGGCGTGACCGGGATCACCTCGTCGGGGAACCCGTCCGCCCCCACCAGTATCTCAACGCGCAGCGTCCCCTGTGCGAGAGCGAGCAGCGTCTCCGACGTGTCCGCCGGGGCCGCCCACCTCGACAGGAGCGGAAGTGTGTCGTACTCAACAGTGGTGTCCACCCGGGACCCGGACAGCTCGATCGGCCGCAGGTACGGCTCGAGTTCCGGATGTGTTGTCGGATCTGTGAAGGCGGGCAGGAGCGTCGCGGACCGGACGTCCGGGTCGACAGCGAGCGCCTTGGCCAGCTCTGCCTCGGCATCGAGCCATTCGACACCGGACTCGGTTGCGAGTTCATGCAGCCGGAAGTACGCGCGTCCCGCGTCCTTCGACATCGCACCGACCAGGTCGGCGTACGTCCGGTAGAGCCGCTCGGCCTCTCTCGCCCGTTCCTGGAACTGTACGGAGGTGGCGAGGCCCAGCAAGGCGTCCGCGTCGGTGGAGTCGGACAGATCGGCCGACGAAAGCCGCCCGGACGAGAGCGCCAGTGTGCGCTCCTCCCCCAGGCCCACCGTGAACTCCGCCTCCGCTTCACCGAACCGTCCCGCTCTCAGAAGCGCGATCGCCAGCGACTTGCGCGCAAGGGCGTGCGCGGGCTCAAGACGCACCGCGGAGCGGAGGTCGGCGAGTCCCGCGCGCATCTCGGACCCCTTGAAGCGCGTGATACCTCGTGCGAGAAACGCTTCCACTGAGGGGTCTCCGGGAGCGTCTGTAGTCTGTTCGGACGATGGAAAAACACCCGCGGCAGGCGCCGCGAGCACCGCCACCACCAGTGCCACACGGAGTGCCGCCGACAACGCGCCACCAGCCTGCGTCCAGTGCCCCAAATTCGTCCTCTGTCGCATCTTACGTCCCCAAACCACGTGTTCTACTGCTGTCTCCCGCGAACTGCCACCAGAGGCGATTCGCGCGGAATGCGTCCACCTTGACAACTTGCAACTTGGGTATTTCTACGGGGTTCCGAGGGTCTCTGCGGACCCCGTTCAGCGCTATCAGTCTCCTGGAGAGGGGTGCCACCTGACCGGTTTGTGTCGGGGTGGGTAGCTGGCGTGCACCCGCTTCTCGCCGAGGAACTCACGCGCGCCGTTGACGATGTCTCGGAGAACGTCAACAGGGTACTCCCACTCGTAGGGCACGTTGTCACTGCACGTCGAGCACAGGACGTCGACGGATGTCCGGACATGTGTGTCACCCTGCTTCGTGATGATCGCCGTGACGCGGTAGACAGGCAGAGGACCCGGGGCCGGTTCGCCGGCTCCCTTCCCGACATAGGGTACCTGCTGCTTCGTGCCGACCACC
>DAOWCM010000290.1 GCA_030639555.1 Candidatus Eiseniibacteriota bacterium
AAGGTCGATCTTCTGACGGGCGCCATCCTCGACGACCCGGTCATCCTGGGTCGCCTGAGGGGCGTCGGCATCCTCACAACGGAGGACGCGATCGCCTACGGAGCGCTCGGGCCGACGGCTCGCGGCTCCGGAGTCGCCATCGACGTCCGGCGGGACGAGCCCTACGGAGCCTACTCCGAGGTCGACTGGAACGTCATCGTCCAGGACGGCTGCGACTGTCTCGCGGTGGCGGTCGTTCGGCTTCTCGAAATGAAGGAAGCGGTCAAGATCATCAAGCAGTGCATCGAGAAGCTGCCCGGCGGTCCCATAGCGACGGAGATACGCGAGATCCCGCGTGGCGAGGGCGTCGGTCACATTGAGGCGCCGCGCGGCGAGGCCTTTCACTACATCCGCAGCAACGGCACGAACATGCCGGAGCGCCACAAGATGCGCGCGCCGACCTTCTGCAACATCCCGTCGTTCAGGCCCAGGGTCAAGGGTGAGACGATCTCGGACGCGGTTCTCATCTTTGCCGTCATCGACCCGTGCTACAGCTGCACCGAGAGAATGGCGGTTCTCGATCCATCCGGGAGGCCATTCATGACCGGGCAGGATCTGATCAAGCTGAGTCATGAGAAGACAGAGAAGCTCAGAAGGGAATCCTAGAGGTCCGGGGGGGAAGTTGATGCCACAGATACTCATTCCCATCATAGTCCCAGCCATAGCCGGCGGCCTCTGTATCCTGATTCCGAGGCGGGTCAAGGGCGTCAGGGAAGTGCTCACGCTCGCGGGTCTGGTCTGGGCGTTTGTGGCCTCGCTGCAGCTGTTCGGGCAGTGGCCTCTGTCATACACCAGGGATTGGGTGGTGTTGGGGGACCTGTCGGTCCAGTTCGACCTTCTTCTGAACCACTTCAGCGCGTTCATTATCATATTCGTCGTGTTGTTCGGGCTGGCCGTCGCGCTCTATTCGATGTCCTGGCTCTCGAAAGAGCACGACGGCAGGCGCTACTACGCCTTTCTCCTGTGGACCGTGGCAGCCAGCGTTGGAGCCGTGCTCTCCAATAGCCTGCTTCTCCTCCTCATCTTCTGGGAAGCGCTGACCGCGATCCTCTTCCTCTACGTCAACTTGGGGAGGAAGAAGACGGAGGCCGCGAAGGGTGCCGCCAAGAGCTTCATTATGCTGGGTCTCTCCGACGCGGCGATGTTCCTTGCGGTCGCGCTCATATGGGTGCGCTTCGGCACGCTGTCGATGAACGAGCTGTCGATCTTCGTCGGCGACGGCGCGACTATCTCCATCTATATCCTGATGATGGTCGGCGCCATCACCAAGGCGGGCGCGATGCCGTTCCACACGTGGATTCCCGCCGCAGCGGAGGGCGCGCCGACCCCCGTCATGGCGCTTCTCCCGGCTTCCATCGACAAACTCCTCGGCATCTACCTGCTGGCCCGCCTGAGCCTCGACATCTTCAGCATCGGGCCCGGCATGCAGCTCCTGCTCATGACGATCGGCGCGGTGACGATAATCGGCGCGGTCCTGATGGCGCTCGTCCAGCACGACCTCAAGGTGCTCCTGTCGTATCACGCGATCAGTCAGGTCGGGTACATGGTGCTCGGCATAGGCACCGGAGTGCCGATCGGGATCGCCGGCGGCCTCTTCCACATGTTGAATCACGCCATCTACAAGTCGTGCCTGTTCCTCACCGCGGGCTCCATCGAGAAGCAGGCTGGCACGACAGAGATCTCGAAGCTGGGCGGGCTGGCTCGAGCGATGCCGATAACATTCGCGGCATGCGCGGTCGCGGCGTTCGCCATTTCAGGTGTCCCGCCGTTCAACGGGTTCGTCTCGAAGTGGATGGTCTACTCAGGCCTCGTGGAACTCGGCGCGCGAGGTATGAGTTCCTACTGGATATTCCTGGTCGCGGCGCTCTTCGGGAGCGCGCTTACCCTGGCCTCTTTCGTCAAGGTGCTCTACTCCGCCTTCCTCGGGCAGCGCCCGAGCAGCCTTGCCAACGTCCGTGAGGCGCCGTGGCCGATGGCCGTGCCGATGCTGTTCCTGGCGGCGCTCTGTATCTTCTTTGGTGTGTGGGCGAAGTTCCCCATAGACAGGTTCATCAATCCGATCGTTCACGGATCCGTTGCAACGGCCGCGTCGGGAGCGCTCAACGTCTCCGTGGGGTATTGGAATCCCAGCCTGGCCACGGGACTCATCATCCTGGGGATCCTCGTCGGGCTGGCCGTGTTCGCCGCAGGCAAGCTGACGACCCGGCGCGTCGGGCACGTCTTCATCGGCGGACACAAGCCCCCCGAGCCCCTCGACATCATGCACGTCACCGGCACGGGCTTCTACAACACGATCAAGGAGACGAAGGGTCTGAAGGGAGTCTTCGCAAACGCGGAGCAGAAGATTTTCGACGTCTACGAGATGGGCGGGCGCTTCGGTAATGTGTTCGTTCAGGGCCTGCGGGCGGCGCACAACGGCGTGCTCTCAACCTATCTGACCTGGGCGGTCATCGGCCTCGGGGCGATAGTCTTCGCGCTCCTGAGCTCGCTCCTGAGGCAGCTCGTCGAAGGGCGCTAGAGTTCCATTTCAACTGATTCTATCTGGAGGTCTGGTTCAAGGACAAGCGGGAGACGCGTTAATGGAAAACATTGCTCCACAGCTCTATACGCTCCTCGTCTTTATGGTGATCGGTTCCATTGTTGCCGTAGAGACGAAGAACCTGCTGTCCGCCGTGATCTCGGTCAGTGCGGTCGGGTTCGCGCTGTCCGTCGCGTTTCTGTTCATGGGCGCGCCCGACATCGCGATCACACAGCTGGTGGTCGAGGTTCTCGTTCTCATCATCCTGATACGCGGAACGATCCTCCTCGATAACACGGCCGTCGAGACGCACCGGGACACGCTGGCGGTGGTTGCATCGCTCATCTTCTTCGGGTTGCTCCTGGGTTTCGGGGCGATGATCTTTGGGAGCAAGGGCTTCCCGGAGTTCGGTGAGCCGTTGATGCGGGTGTCGAGAGTCTACGTTCAGACGGGGCTCCCGGCGACGCACGCCGCCAACATCGTTACGTCGGTGATCCTCGACTTCAGAGCCTACGATACCCTGGGCGAGGTGACGGTTCTCTTCACGTCTGTTCTGGGTGCACTGGCGCTTCTCAGGAAAGACGGTAAGGTAAAGGGAGAGGAGGTGGCGAGCGCATGAAAGGCATGACGATTATCGTGAAGACGATTACCGACTTCGTGGCTGCCTTCATCGTGGTGTTCGGCGCGTACATCGTGCTCTACGGGCACCTGACTCCCGGAGGCGGCTTCGCCGGCGGCGTCATCATTGCGTGTGCCTTTATCCTGCTGATGCTGGCGCACGGCCGCGATGTGGCGTTTGCGAGACTGCCCGAGAAAGCGGGCCACATTCTGGATTCCTCGGGAGCGCTTGCGTTCCTCCTTATCGG
>DAOWCM010000413.1 GCA_030639555.1 Candidatus Eiseniibacteriota bacterium
AGCTCGCTCCACGCCGCCGGTGATGCGACTTCCGGCAGTGCGGCAACGGCCGTCAGCGCCACTGCCAGGATCGTACATGTCAGCGCGGTCACGACGGCCGGACTGCCCGGACGCAGCGTACGCGAGAGCGTTCTCAGCATCTGATCCCCCCTCTTTGGGATGCGGTCTACTGTCTTTCGTCTTCTCTTAGTCTTGCGTGTTGCCGCCCGGAGGCAAACAAATGCAGTGCCCCGAGGGGCCCTGTCTCGCTCCGGACAGCAGATGACCGTGCGCCCGGGCCGCCAACCAGATCTAGCAACCCGGACGTATCTTACCTACCTGTTGTATTTTAACACATTTCTCGGGATTTGTCTATGACGTACTTCAGTGGGTTGGGCGCACCTACCGGAAACACCGGAATCCGATAGTCTCGGTTCGATAGAGGGGGCAGAGGTCCTTCACTGCGTCGTCGAGTTCGGGCATGGCCGTGGCCCAGCTGCCGCCCCGGAGCGGCCTCGTGGCGCACGAGAATGTGCCGTAGTCGATGACGGCGACGACGTCGTTGCACCACTCCCAGGCGTTGCCCATCGGGTCGACGATACCGAGCGGGCTGTCGCCGATGGGGCTGTGGCTGCCCACCGGCGCGGTGTGTTCAGATCCATCACTGGTGAAACCGCCGAAGCTGTATCCCTTGTAGCCGAACCGGACGTTGGCGAGGGTGAACTCGGGTGGCTCCTCTCCGGACGTTCTGTCGTCTCCCCAGCTGTAGGGACTCACGTTCAGCCCGGTGGCTTCCAGCCACTCACCGGAGGAGGGCAGTCTCCTGCCCGCCCACTTGCAGTACGCGTAGGCCTCGAACCAGCTCGCTCCGAGCACCGGAGTCGACGCCAGTCCGGAGTAGGGATCGGTCGACCATGGTGGTTCCACGGACGGGTCCCAGAACCTCGGGGCCAGCCACCGGAACTTCCCCGCGTAGTTCCATCCCGTCGCGACGATCTCGAGGGTGCCGTCATCCACAAGCCAGAAGTCCCTGAACTCGTAACCGTCGGACCGCACGAACGCGGCGTACTGCTCGTTCGTCGTCTCATACTTGTCGACCAGGAAATCCGGGCCGCCTGTTGAGGCGACCGCGATCATCTCTCCTCCAAGCCCGGTGCCGTCGTGGGCGAGAAGCCTGGGAATGAACGGCTCCGGCAAACCGGTGGCCACCGAACGATCGATGGTGATCACCCTCGCGGTCCCGGAGAGGACACCGTCTCCTATGTCCCCACTGATCCCGACGACCGGACCGTCCACGCCGCCGTCAGCGCCGGCGAAGCGCAGAAGGACCCTCATCGTGTCTCCGTCCGGGTCGTCGATGTCGTACGTGATCCGGATCGTGTCGCCGGCCGTCTTCACGGAGACGTCCGTAACCACGGGAAGAACGTTCCCTGCGGAAGCGACCGGGAGGATGCCGATCGTGAGGGCGACGAGAGTCAGTAGTCTCAACGTATCCTCCAGAAGACAGACTGAGTCAGCCGGGAACGAAGCGGCTCGGTTCCAGGAGGTCCGTCCCGGGAGAGCACCGGCCTAGAACGGAGCTGGTCCCAGGGTCCCCACTGCCGGGAGCGCATTGACGATGAGCCCGATCAGAAACGGCACCACAAGGTAGATCGCTACCATCACGAGCGTGGCCCGTCTCCCCAGAACGTTCAGGAGCAGGGGGACGGAACTCATGCATATGCCTGTGCTGGCGAGCGCGAACGCCAGCGCGTGCCCCATGGTCAAGCCCATACCCGATAGCGGAGCGCTCAGCAGGATCTCCTCGCCGGCGCACATGTTGATCGGGACCCCGACGACCACGACCGCCGCCATGGACGCGACGCCCGACTGGAGGATCGCTACAACGTAGTCCGCGGGCAGAGCCGCCGTGAAGAGCGAGCCGAGCACGACCCCGAAGAGCACGTACCTGATGAGGCCCGTCAGCATACGCCATGCCGCCAGCAGGACGGAACCGCCCGCACCGGGAGCGATCGCGCAGGCTGCTGACGGCGTGCACGCGGCGCCTGGAGTGGTCGCGCCGGTCGCACGGGCCGTGGAGGAGGCGTGGGGAGTCTCTGCCGGAGACGACAGGAACGGACGCACGATGAGGGCGACGGCGAGGGCGAGCACGAGGCTCGAGACGACCCGCAGAACCAGATAGCTGCCGCCCAG
>DAOWCM010000156.1 GCA_030639555.1 Candidatus Eiseniibacteriota bacterium
CGCGGTCCGAGAGCGTGGACCCGTCCGGGAGGGTCGCCATCGCGCCGACGACACCCTCGTGTGGTCCGAAGTCATGC
Organism: Candidatus Eiseniibacteriota bacterium; assembly: GCA_030639555.1. Taxonomy (GTDB): domain Bacteria; phylum Joyebacterota; class Joyebacteria; order Joyebacterales; family Joyebacteraceae; genus JALGZG01. The sequence goes on from DAOWCM010000156.1 coordinate 78, forward strand.
GAGGCGGGGTCGCCGAAGGCCGGGTTGGCCGTGAAGAGCCCGTCGGGAGTGATGATGCCGAGTTCCCTTGGGAAGACGGCCCACTCGGTGGTCCAGTCGATTGGTCCCTCGGCACCGATCACTCTCGATTCGAACTGTATCTCCTGGCCGGGGGCCAGGACCGGTCTCTTCGGGTTGATCTGGAGCCTGAGCGCGGGACCCGAGTGCCTCACCACCACGCGCGCCGCATCGCTCGCCACTCCCTCGTTGGTTTCGACCGACGCAGTCACAGCGCCGATCCAGCCGCCGTCGGCCGGGGGCTCCGGCATTTCGTAGGCAGCCGTAAACAGCCCGTCCGCGCCGATCGAGCCGAGCCACACCGGTCGGAAGGACCACTCTATGGGAACGTCAAGCGGCTCGCCGTCGGGTCCGATGGCGATGGCCTCGAACTGCACGTCGCCGCCCAGCATTACCGCCGCTTCACGGGGCCTGATCCTGACCCTCACTCCCGCTGGCCCGGCCCGCCGTACCTCCACGCGCGCGAACCCGCGTGCGGGCCCGCCGCTCGTGGCCACCGTCGCTACGATCCTCCCGACGCCTTCGTCGGGACCGGCGGTGAAGCGCCCATCGGGGCCGATGACACCGAGCCGCCTGGGCATCACCGACCACTCGACGTCGGCGTCGAGCGGGTTGCCCGACTCATCGATCACGACCGCTGTGAACTGGAATTCCTCTCCGGGGCTGACAACTGCGCTCACCGGCACGACATTCACTCTGACGCCCGGTCCCGGCGGTGTGCCCACGACCAGTGATGCGTCGCCGACACCCCTGCGCTCGCCCGCGATCGCTCGCACCGCAATGCGTCCCGCCCCCTCGTCGCTCCCCGCCGCGAAAAGCCCCGTGCCGTCTACGGAGCCGAGCCGCTCAGGTATCACCACCCATCGCAGCTCCGCGTCCACCGGGTCGCCCGTCAACGGGTCCCTGACGGTCGCGTCGAACTGCTCGTGACCACCGGCCTCCACGACAGCGCTCGACGGTTCGATCGTCACCACGAGTCTCGCCGGAGGTTGGGAGCTGACCACAACTACGGAGTGCCCCGCGCCCGTCGCCTCTCCGTACATCGCCAGCGCACGGACGATCGCACGGCCGGGCTCGCCGCCCGCGATGAACCGTCCGTCGCTTCCTATCGCACCCACCCGGGGCGGGATCACAGACCACACGACGTCGGCCGCCACGGGTTCCCCTTCGCTGTCGTACACGCTCGCCACGAACGCGACCTCGCCGCCCGGGAGGGCGTGCGCTCTCGTCGGAGACACGCGGACCGTGAGTTCGTCGGTCGCGAGCGCCCCGGACGCGAGCGCCAGCGTGGCAAGGACCGCAAGCACGGCGACCGCTCCGCTCCGCGCGTTGGTGGTTCTCTGTGACTCCGATGTCAGTCGTTTTGTCAACATGTCCCTCACCTCCAGGAGACATACAGCCCCGCTAGACCTTCTCATCCAGGGGCCGCCGGTCGCCGTTCAGCGTATAGAAGAGCCACGACACGTCCCTGAGCTTCCTACCCGACCCGTCCTGTATCTCGATCGTGATGATGTGCTCGCCCTCCTCGAACTTCTCCGTTGGGGAGTACATCACGTAGCTTCCGGTTACCTCCGCCAGTCCCGTCACGTCCACCTCATCGACGTAGAGCCGGACGATGCCCTGCTCGACCGGCGGGTATATCGCCGCGACTATCTCGACGTCGTCAGCACCGACGACCGAATTGTCCGCGGGTGTCACTGGATCTATGTTCGCCTGCGCGATGCTCACGCCGGGTGCGACCGGTACCGGGACAGGCCCGCCACGGTCGATGTTCACGACGATGAGCACGAGCGCCACGACACACGCACCGGCCACCGCCCACGCGAGCGGCGGTGAGCGGAGGCGGTCCGCCCAGCTGGAGCCGGCGGATGCCGCGCGCACCCTCGCCTGCAGCCGCTCGGTGTGGAAGGAAGGCAGCTCGACGGGGCGAAGCTCCTGGAGAAACTGTTCGACCTTCTCCTCGGAGGGTTTGCCTCCGGGCGGGCGGCTCATCTCGTTTCGGTTCTTCTTGTCATCAGTCATTTGCTGTGTCCTTGCAGTGGCGCTCCCGTGCACGCCGGGTCAGATCTTGTCTCCGAGCAGGTCGGCGAGAAGTGCCTTCCCGCGCGAGATCCTCGACTTGACCGTGCCCATGGAACAACCGGCCGCCGTCGAGATCTCCTCGTAGCTCATCTCATCTATGTACCGGAGTGTTATCGCCTCGCGGAACGCGGTGGGAAGCTGAGCTATCGCCTGGCGGACCACCTGCGCGCGTTCCTCCTCGAGCACCGTGTGTTCAGCCGTGCGGGTCTCGGAAGAGGGCAAGGGGTCCTTCTCCTGGTGCTCCCTCCAGAGCTCCGCTCGCCGCGCGTTCTTCCTGTACCTCTTCTTGAGGACGTTCAGGGCTATGCGATAGAGCCAGGTGAACGGGTCCGCCTCACCGCGGAAGCGCGGGTAGGCCTTCATGGCCCTGATGAACGCTTCCTCGGTCAGATCGAGCGCGTCGTGATAGTCTCCGGTCAGTCCGTACATGACGTTGAACAACCTCTTGTCGTAACGGGCAACCACCTCTTCGAAGTCCAGCCTCGCCATCGACCCCCTCCGATTGCCTCACTCATACATTAGAGGCCCCGCACACCACCCATGTTCCCGTCAGAACGTATGCCCGACGTCCAGCGTTACCACGTGCTCAGTGTAAGATCGAGACGGGTCCGCCCGGTCCTGCCGGTCGATCAGCCAGTACTCTACCTCGAGGTCCACAGGTCCGAAATCCCACCGCGTCTCGAACGTGTAGTGTGAACGGGTGTAATCCGTCTCGGCCCCCGACCCCGCGGTCCATCTTGCGGCCACCCGCGCCGTCCACCTCTTCTGGATGATCTCGTGCTTGATGTCGCCTGACGCCGACCAGGTGTCCGTTTCGTCGGGAGAGCGCACGCCCGACCACGATACGTTTCCCAAGATGTGCGTCCGACCACGCCGCCACGTTCCCCCGAGTGCGCCGTAGGCGTACGTGTAATCGTATGTGACGCGGGGACTCCTGTCATATCGTCCGACCACGTACGTTCGGGCGGTGCCTTCGTTCACCGGCCAGGTGAGCTCAGCGCGCGAGTAGACCTTGAGCTCGTACTCGTTCTCTGCGAGATACGATCGGGAGTCGAACGAGCGTCCGGTGCGGACCCACCCCGACGAGCTGAACATCTCGTTCGGGCGGTATGAGTAGTCGAGTGCGAGCGTGTGCTCGCCGGGCTCGTACTCGTAGGTCCCGGCCGAATAGTAGTCCGGCTCACTGGAAACATACTCCAGCGAGACGCGGTTCCGCCAGTCCCGTTCGAGCTCCAGCTTCGCACGAAATGCGGTGCCTCTGCCCTGAATCTCGCCCACGGCATCGGAACGCGCCAGCTCGAGCTCTGCGTTCAGACCGCCGCTGGACGTGCGCAGCAGTCCGGCGACGACGTTGTTCCGGAGCGGCTCCGTAATCTGCTGCTCAGCGGTCACTGACCCCTCGCGGTCGAAGACGGACAAGTAGATCACCGAGGCGCTCAGGCGCTCGCTCCAGTCGAAGCTCTGCTTGCCGCCGGCGGCGAAGCGCGAGTAGATCCCGAACCCGGCCAGCGTGTCCGCCTCGCTCATCCGCATGCCGACCAGTTCGGTCGTGCTTCTGCCGGTGCTCGCGGACAGCCTCGCGCCCTGCCCTACGGCCCAGTTGAGAGTGGTCGGCGAGAGGGAAGGGAATACATACCCGGCCTCGACCTGCAGCTTCTCCGTGCCGCCGCTCACCAGCCAGTCGAGTTCGTCGCTGTAGACAGGGTCGTACCGCGCAGTGATGAGGAGGGTGCCCGGACCTCTGACGCCGGACACGTAGAAGTCGAAAGACGGGCGGAAGACCTCACCGTAGGGCAGGAATACGTCGACGGAGTCAATTGCGGGAGTCTCCGCCGCGACCATGACCCAGCCGGCCTCCATCCGGCCGGCGACCTGCCACGTGGTATCAGATGCCGCCCAGGCGGCCTCGAGCTCCTTCCAGGTCGGGACGGTTCTCCGGGGACTCCCAGCGGAATCGCCGGGCAGGAGCCAGTCTTCGGGAGACTCGCCACCGCTCGTCTTCTCGTGCACGAAGAACACCCAGGATGTCTCCACCGCACCGGTCACGGTCAGCGCCGAGAACGTCAACCTGTGTGGTCCGGTGCCGAGCGGCTCGACGGGCGAGAAGAGGAAGAGGTCAGAGGTGATCTCCGAGAGTTCCGTGACATCGGCGCCGTCGAGCAGCACGAGCGCGTCCCACGGCTCGTCCAGCGGCGGGTCGAAGAGCGCCGCGATCTGCGGCGTGTCCTCTGCTACGACCTCGCCGGGCAGCGGACTCAGAATCTCGACGGCTCGCGACGCCCAGCCCGGGTCCGCAACTCCTGGACTCGGTTCGGATTCCGTCACCGGTTCGGACTCCCGCCCCGGTATGGAGTCCCGCTCTCCTTCGACCGGCACGACCAGCAGCCCTCCCTCCGGCGCCCCGGGGGGCACCGTCACGGCAATCCCGTCCATGTCGACCACACGCAGATAGTACGAGAACGAAGGCGGCGTCACCAGGACACCCGGTATCTCGCCGAAGAGGACGTTACGTGACGGCATGAGGGGAATCGAGCGTAGCTCGCCGTCCGGCATCGCAACGACAACGTCGGCCGAAGCGATGCGCTCGGGAGATACGTCGCCCACAAGTACGGCCTCGATGCCGATGGGCTCCCCGGCGACGGCGCGAGGAGGAGGAGAGTGCCTGATGGTGAACGATTGTCCGCGCGCTGTCGCGACTGGCGCCAGCACAAGGGCGACACACAGAAGCACGGCGACATCAGCCGACCGCACCCGCGCGGGCGCTCTGTCGACGCGTCCGGACTGGATCTCGTGTCTTCCGGGGTGTGCCGTGTGTCCGCCGCATGGGACCAGTCGACGGGACTGCATCCAATCAGCTCCTCGCAGGCTCAGGGTGGCGCGCGGTGCCTGGAACCCGGTGAGTCTACTCCAGCCGTCGCGCGCTGTCCATCCGGGTGCGCCGCAGCCCGGGTGCGCGGTAGCCGGCGTGCGTCCCTTCCGAGGCGCTCGGGTCTGGCGGCGCGCACTGGTATCTCCGGGAACATACTCGAGGCCGACGTCCTCTAAGCAAATGAGACGACGGGAAGACGCGTACTACTCAAGGACAGCAGGAGGA
>DAOWCM010000274.1 GCA_030639555.1 Candidatus Eiseniibacteriota bacterium
GATCAGCGGGCGACTGGCCGACGCTCTCGCCTGGATGTATCTGGGTTCCGCGGCGCTCAAGCGCTTCATCGACGAGGGACAGCCGGCGCGCGACCTCCCGTTCGTCGAGTGGTCATGCGCCCACGCGCTCCATCAGATCCAGACGGCGCTCATGGGGATTCTCGGCAACTTTCCGAACCTTCCGGCGGCATGGGCATGGCGGTTTCTGATCTTCCCCCTGGGGGCCCGCTACCGCCCACCGAGCGACAAGCTGGGGTCTGCCGTCGCGCGCGGACTGCTGGAGGACCGCGACGCGCGGCTGCATTTGACGGCCGACATTTACGTTCCCCCACCGGACGAGCCCGGCTTGGGCCGCCTGGAGGCCGCCCTGGATCAAGCCGTCGCCGCGCTCGAGGTGGAGACGAAGATTCGCGACGCGGTTCGGGCCGGACGGCTCGACAGAGCGCCAGGCGATGTGCTGCTCGTGCAGGCGCTGGAAGCCGGGATCATCACCGCGGAGGAATTCCAGCGGGTCCTCAACGCCGACGAGGTCCGGGACGAAGTCATCCAGGTGGATGCGTTCGATCCGGAGACGTTCCGGTCGCTGCGCGGCTGAGACTTCGGGAGTACCGACCGTCTCCTTTACCCTCCCAGCCGCTGCCTGTACCTTAGACCCAGTACGGCTACCGGAGTCGTCCTCCTGACCGATCTTCTGGACCGCCTCGAAACAGCGCTTGCAGACAAGTACGCTATCGAGCGAGATCTCGGTAGTGGAGCTTCATAGTCGAGATCCGACGCAAAGGGGGGGCCACAATGCGAATCTCAGACATTCTCCGGCAGAAGGGAAGCGACGTCGTGACCATCGCCGTGGACAAGACGGTTCATGATGCGATCTGCAATCTGAACGAGCACGGCATTGGCGCCCTCATCGTCACTGGAGAGGGCGGCGAGATCAGCGGGATCATCACCGAGCGCGACATCATGAAGGAGTGCGGTGAGCGGTGCGTACACCTCGATGATTCTGCGCAGGGTCACAGTGCCTGCCCAGCACTGGTCAAGGATGTCATGACGAAGGATGTCGTGATCGGTGTGCCCGACGATGACCTCAACTATGTCATGGCCGTCATGACGAAGAACAAGATCCGACACTTGCCGATACTGGAGGAGGGGGAACTCGCGGGCATCATCTCGATCGGCGATGTTGTCAATGCGCACGTAGAGGAGAGCGTCTACGAGAATCGCCTGTTGAAGGATTACATCCAGGGGACGCGCTAGCGACTTCTGGCTGCGGAGGCCAGGGCTATGAGCTGGATCGAAGATCTAGTTGCGTCCATCGACGATATGGATGCAGAGAAGTTCGTTTCGTTCATGACCGACGATGCGCAGTTCCGCTACGGGAGCAACCCACCCACGGTCGGCAAGGGCGCGATCCAGGATTATGTCGGGCAGTTCTTCGGGATGTTCAAAGGAATACGCCACGAACTGCTTGGGTCATGGAGCCAGCAGGACGCCGTGTTCGTCCAGGGAGAGGTTACCTACACCAGGCACGACGGATCGGTACTCACCCTGCCGTTCCTGAACTGCTTCAAGATGCGCGGTGAGAAGATCCACGAGTATCTGATCTACATCGATCCGACGCCGCTAAGCGCCTGAGTTGGGCCGCAGGGATCACGGTGGGTTTTGTGGCGGCCGGGGTGCTACTATTCATCGTGAAACTTCCGGCAGTCTGTCGGCCTCGGCCCGCATGGACTGCCGGCTCTACATATAACCCGAGTGAGGCATCATGTGGCTGCTCCCGCTCCTCTTGTTTGCGGACACCGTCACAGTACTGAACGTGCAGGTGGCGCCTGCAGAGACCCTGGCGGTGTCGGTGGCGGGACGTGGCGACCCAGTCGTCCTCTTGCCGGGTGTGTTCGGATCGGCTTACGGCTTCCGCCTGGTGGGCCAACTGATCACTGCCGACGGCTTTCAGGTGATCGTGATCGAGCCACTCGGCATCGGCGGCTCGGCGCGTCCCCGCCACGCCGATTACTCGCTGACCAGCCAGGCCGCACGAGTCGCGGCGGTGCTCGACACGCTGGATGTCGAGCATGCAATCGTCATTGCGCACTCCCTCGGTGCGTCGATCGCGTACCGGCTCGCCGTGCAGCGCCCCGACCTCGTCACAGGGATCATCTCACTGGATGGCGGCCCGGCAGAGGAAGCCTCCACACCCGGCTTCCGCCGCATGATGCGCTTCTCCCCTCTGCTGCGATTGTTCGGTGGCGAGAGACTGGTGCGAGGGCAGGTCTACCGGAACCTTGTGGAATCGTCGGGAGACGCGTCATGGGTAACTGAGGAGGTCGTGGAGGGCTACACATCCGACGCGGCTCGCGACTTTGGGGCTACACTGGATGCCTACAAGGGCATGGCGGAAGCACAGGAGCCGTGGGCGCTGGCCTCCAGACTGAGCGAGATCAACTGTCCCGTGCTGCTGCTGCTCGGGACCGCACCGCACAATGGAGCCGTCCCGCCCGAGGAGATTGCCCTGCTGCGCGACTCACTGCCGGTGTTCGCCGTGGATTCCGTCCCTGGTGTGGGGCACTTCGTGTTCGAGGAGCAGCCGAGCGCCGTCTTGGAGGCCATGGCGAGACTTCGTGGCGATCGTACCATGGCATGCAGCGACGCACCGAATGAGGAGCTCTGCCTGGAACAGCCCTGCTCGTGACGGCGGGCGCATCAACCTGGGGCTTGATGGCGGAGTTCCAGTTCTCACCCCTCCCCGGAGCGCCAGCTCCACCGCGGATTCGTTAACGACGGTAACGGTTCGTAACTCCACAACTCCGACACTTGCGCTCCCATATGACCTGCCGCAGCTTACTCGGTCGCGCGGTAGCGGAGTGGGGAGGTTGGTGGTGGGGACCGCGACCAACACGAATCTCCTCAGGAGGAAGCGCCCATGGCCGATCTCACGATGACAACCCTGGAGGGTGGGACCACCACTGTCGCGCAGGACGCCATCGACGCGCTGGCGTCGGGTCTCCAGGGCGAGCTGCTGACCGCCGATTCGCCGGGCTACGACGAAGCCAGGACTATCTGGAATGCCATGATCGACCGGCGACCCGGCCTCATCGTTCGTTGCGCCGTGGCCGCAGACGTCGTGCAGGCTGTGAACTTCGCGCGCGAGAACGGGCTGCTGACCGCGGTCCACGGGGTCGGCCACAACATCGCCGGCAACGCCGTGTGCGACGGCGGTCTCATGATCTCGCTCGAGGGCATGAAGTCGGTCCAGGTCGATCCCAAGGCCCGCACGGCGTTGGTCGAGCCCGGCGTCACGCTGGGCGAGCTGGACGCCGCCACCCAGGCTCACGGGCTCGCCGTCCCCACGGGCATCAACTCCACGACGGGCATTGCCGGGCTGACGTTGGGGGGTGGCTTCGGCTGGATCAGTCGAAAGCATGGCCTGACGATCGATAGCCTCATTTCGGCGGATGTCGTGACGGCGGCCGGAGAGACGGTGAAGGCCAGTGCGGACGAGAACGCCGACCTGTTCTGGGGCATCCGTGGCGGCGGGGGGAACTTCGGGGTCGTGACGTCGTTCGAGTTCCAACTCCACCCGGTGGGACCCGAGCTCCTTGCCGGTCTGATCGTGCATCCGTTCGCCGACGCCGCGAACGTGCTCCGCGCCTACCGGGACTTCGCGGCGCAGGCACCGGACGAGCTCACC
>DAOWCM010000153.1 GCA_030639555.1 Candidatus Eiseniibacteriota bacterium
CGGAGGCCGATTGCGGTCTCGCGGATGTCCTCCTCGTAAGGTTCGACCACCCCGAGGTACGAGATCATCCAGTCCCTCGAGATGTACTTGCCCAGCGTCATACGTGTGTTCAAGGTGTTCGGCACGTACTGGACCATTCCCTCTGAGGCGTTCCACATGTCGAGCTGCAGCAGGAAGTGCTCCACGAAGTCGATGTCGATGCGCACAAGATCCAGGTGGAGATTACGCCGGATTCTCGATTCTACGGGCGCCAGCAGGGGTCTGGCGACCCTGAGCGCGAGCTGCGTGCCAATGAGCTCTACGGCCCTTCTGCGCTCAAGCGCCGCCTGTTCCTCGGCTTCCAGGAGGTCGTAGCTCACGCCGTACTGAAGCTTGGACATGATCTTCTCCGGCGTGTTGTCATCCGGGGAATCAGAGCTCAGGACCAGGGCGCTCTCGTCGAGCGTGACCCCGGACGCGGCCAGCGCCCACATGCCCTCGGACGTGTGCACCGACAGGCTGATGACCGTTCCGTCCGCAACCCTCGTCTCCGCATCGATGTGAAAGCGCGGCGGCTCGCAGAAGGCGGGGAACTCGACAGAGACGTCACGGACGCCGAACTCCGTGTGGAGGTAAGTCACGGTGCCACGGGTCGACGCTACCCGTCCCGACACGCACAGCGTGTGCCTGGACGGAACACCCAGGATGTCCAGGTAGCTCCCGCGCTCGACGTTGAGGTTCGCGTCGGGCCGCCAGTACCAGAGGTTGCGTCCGGCCTTCATGCGCACCGACCACTCCGAATCTGACAGGAGGTCGCCGATCCCTCTGCCGCCGGATTTGATGAACGGGTACGTGAACGACAGGTCGGAGAACTCCATCTCGCCCCACAGAAGAGCGTTCTCGGACGGCCCCGCCAGCAGGAACTCGGCCTCGCCGTCCTTGCCACTCAGGGCCACTCTCCCGAACTCGCCCGGGAGCATCAGTCCCGGCACGTTGGCCGTGACGCCCCGAGCGTCGGTGGATACCGCCAGAACACCCAGGTCGACACCGCCGACCACGAGCGGGGCCAGCTCCCGGCCATCGAGAACCCTGCCCCGAACGCTCCTGACTCTCATGGCGCTTCCCTCTATTCGCCCGGTCACCTCACCGGACACGACCGCGCCGTCCGTGATGCTCACGCTCACCTCGACGTTGTCTACTCTCTCGAACAGCCCGGTAGGCACCACGCGCTCGGCCCGGGCCTCCAGCCGCGCGCTTGCCAGGGTGACCGATTCGCCGTCGCCCACGAGAACAACGTTCAGAGTCCCACTTCCGGGGCCGCTCTCGGCGAGATCGGTGAACTCCGCCAGGAGAGCCAGGGGATTCCCGTCCACGTCGATGGTCAGCGTCCCGTCGGGTGCGTCGGCGTCTCGCCCGAGCACACCGTATGGTACTGTTCCCGCCAGGATCGCTCTGTAGTGTCCGTGCCGCTCGAGAACGAGCGGGTCAACGCGGACGATGCCGTCGGCGCTCGTCACACGCGCCGAGAACTCATCGAACGGAACGCCGAGGAACCCACCATCAGTGGCCACCACCCGGCCGTCTACGGTTGGGCTTTCCGTCGTGCCGCCGACCCCGACCGTCGCGTCGAACCTGGTGCCCGGGGTCCCACCCAGCATGGGTCCCGGGATACCGTCGCCCGTGATGGCCATCTCGAGCGCTCCTCCGGGCTCGGCGCGCCCCCGGGCCGTGACCACGGTCCGTCCCGATTCCACAAGCGTGAATTCCTCCAGGGAGGCGACGCCTCCTTCGAATCTCCCCACCGCGAACGCATCGAGACCGTGGACGCCGGCCACGGTCGCCGCACCCACGGTGACCTGCGCGGTAGCCACGGGCTCCCGCACCGTCCCGTGCACGGAGACCGACGCGAAGACCAGGCCGTCGACGCCACCCGGGGCCTCTCCAAGAACGGCAGCCAGCACACGGGGCAGACTCGCCCCGGACATGACGATCCCGGCGCTGAGGTCGCGATCGCCGCTGAGGCCGACGCGCATGTCTCCCTCGACGGAGTCGCCAAGACGCAGATTGCGGAGGGACACCTCCGAGCCGTCCGCCACGAAATCGGCCGTGAACGGTGCGGCGACGCCCCTGATGGACGCATCGGGCGAGTCGAGAACCAGTTTGAGACCACCTCCTCCGTCCTCGTCTGTCGGCGTCAGGACGCCCGTGACCTCCACGGTCGCTTCTGCCTGCTCGCACGCGAACCCGACCCTGCCCCGAACAGAGAGCGAGTCGACATGGCCCGCGACGCGTATCGCTCCCGTGAGCGCGGTCGGGGGCAGCACCTCGGCCACCGCAGGAAACAGCGTGTCGACGGACACGCCCGACAGCACGATCTCGGCGACGACGCCCGGTGCGTCGAACAGGTTCTCCACCCGGCAGGTGACCGCGTAGGTCTTGTCGAATGAATCGAGCGAGACGCTGAGGTCACCGTCGGACAGAAGGAAGCCCCCCGCGCCTGAGCCCAGGCGGACCGATCCGAATGACACATTCTCCCACGTCGCGAGCGATTCCAGGTTCGGGCGGTCGAGCGTTCCCCCTCCGACGACTTCACTCAAGGAGACCCTGCCGCGCCCGGTCGTGTCGCTCGTCGCGGCCGCCATGAGCTGGCGGACATCCAGTCCTCGCGCGTTCCCGCCGAACTCGAACCTCCACTGCTCGTCCGGCCCCTCCCTCTCGAGAGCGCCCGAAACGGAGACAGCGCCGCCGAAGACGCGGGCGTCGATGCCCTCCAGCCTGACGCTTCCCGGCGAGAGAGCCGCGGCGCCCGACAAGGAGGTCAGCGCGATGTCGCCGACCCCGACGGAGCCTTCAGAGATGATTACCACGGCCGTCGCAGCGTCGAAAGGCCCTTCCACGGACGCGGACAGGTCGACGCGGCCGTCGATGCGCGGCCCCGTCAGCTCCAGCAGGTCTGCCACCGGGGCCAGCGGCAGGTCCCTGGCCTCCAGGCGAACGCCCTCCATCACTCCCCTGTCCGACGTCGCACCGCTCGCTGACCAGGACGCCGACCGCCATCTCCCGCTGGCGCTCTCGAGAGTGACCAGACCGCCGCGGAGCCTGCCGCTTGCTTGAATCCCGCCGAGCGTCTCGCTCACGGCCGTCATGACCACGACACCGTCTGCGATGTCGAAGCTGAGATCGAGCCCCCGCACCGTGTCCGGAGACACTGACGCGTAGAACTCGGCCGACACCACACCTTCTCGGAACTCGACGGGCACGGAGGGCGGCACGGGGAGCCGTTCGTCCAGGCGCGCGTCGGACAGGGTCCCGTCAACCGCCAGCATCTCCAGAGATCTGTCCCAGGTGAACTTCGCCTGGAAGTTCCTCTCGCCGCCGAGGCAGTTCCCGGAGGCTCTACCGACGACCGGGCCCTCTCCGTCCCGCTCCAGCAGCAGATCTATCGAGTCGATTGTCAGCGTGCGATCCGTCCTGGCATCGCGGAAGGAGATCGTGGCCCCGGAGATACCCAGGTAGTCGGGCAGGTAGCTCTCGAGCGATGAGACATCGAACGGAGGACCAGCCGGTTCCTCGTCAGCCGGGTCGTGTCCGTAGTAGATCACGATTCTGGGGTCACTGATGATGACGGCGGAGAGGGAGCGCTGAGGCACCAGGCCACCGGCGATCAGTTTCGGCAGGCTGACGGTGGCGGCAGCCGACGGCACCAGCACGTACCCGCCGTCCTCGAACCGGAGCATGATGTCGGTAAAATGAAGAGAGGCGAGCCCCATTTCGAGCCCGCCTACCGTCAGCTCGCCCGCGACCTCGGGCATTATCCTTCCGAGCACGGCGCGCTTGACGGCAGGGTGGCGCGACGCGACCTTGAGTCCCAGGAACGCCAGGGGCAGCACGGCGATGATCAGGATGGCCAGAACGACAACCCACCTGCGATGGCGCATTCCGAAAGAGCTCCCCCGCCCCGTCTGCAGGGCGGCGCGTCGAGTCGAAGCGGTCGAGCGGCCGGGCCCAGGGGGACGCTCCGGCCGCGGGAGCTGGACATCACTTCGCCGCCGAGACCTTCTTCCGCGCCGTTCGGAACGTCAGTTCGTCGCCCTTGCGCTCGATCGCTATGCGGCCGCCGCCAAACTTGCCCTTGAGAATCTGCTCGGAGAGAGGATCCTCCAGATACCGCTGAATGGCCCTTCGGAGCGGCCGCGCTCCGAAGGCCGGATCGAATCCCTTCTCTATCAGAAGTTCCTTGGCCTCGTCGCTTATCTCGAGGCTGACACCCGCTTCTTTCACGCGCACCTCGAGCTCGCGCAATAGGATGTCGATGATCTCGCCCATCTCGTCCACGCCGAGCGCGCGGAACACCACGGTCCCGTCGACCCTGTTCAGGAACTCTGGATTGAACACGCGCTTGAGAGCCTCCGTGGCCTTGCCCTTCATCTGAGCGTAGCTGTCCTCGGTGCTCTCTTCCTGAGCGAAGCCTATCCCTTTGGTCTGCGCCAGGTCACGAGCTCCTACGTTTGATGTCATTATGACAACCGTGTTGCGGAAGTCAACAGTCCGGCCGAAACTGTCCGTCAGCTGCCCGTCCTCGAGCACCTGAAGCAGGATATTGAACACGTCCGGATGCGCTTTCTCGATCTCATCGAACAGCACGACGCTGTAGGGGCGCCTTCTCACCTTCTCGGTCAGCTGGCCGCCCTCGTCGTAGCCCACGTAGCCGGGAGGGGCGCCCACGAGTCGCGAGACGGCGAAGCGCTCCATGTACTCGGACATGTCGAGCCTGATGAGCGCATTCTCGTCCTCGAACATGAACCCGGCGAGCGTCCTGGCAAGCTCCGTCTTCCCGACGCCGGTGGGTCCCAGGAAAATGAAGGAGCCGATGGGGCGCCTCGGGTCGCGCAGGCCGGCGCGGTTCCGGCGGACCGCCCTGGACACCGTCGTCAGCGCCTCCTCTTGCCCGACGACCCTCTTGCGGAGTTCGTCCTCCATGCGCAGGAGTTTCTCGGTCTCCTCCTGCGCCAGCTTCTTGACCGGGATCCCTGTCATGCCGGCCACGACTTCGGCAACGTCTTCCGCGTCGACCTTGGCCCGACGCTGATTCTTGGACTGGACCAGGTCCTTGCGCGCGGTCTCCAGTTTCTGCTGGAATTCCCGCTCCTTGTCTCTGAGCTCGGCGGCCCGCTCGAACTCCTGGTTCTCGCTCGCGGCCCTCTTCTCACACGACACGCTGTCGAGCTCCTGCTCGAGTTCCTTTACCTCAACCGGGATCGTGCTGATCTCGAGCCGCGCGCGCGCTCCGGCTTCGTCGATGACGTCGATGGCCTTGTCGGGGAGGAAGCGATCGGATATGTAGCGGTCGGAAAAGCGGGCGGCGGAGACAATGGCCTCATCGGTAATCTTGACGCGGTGGTGAGCCTCGTAGCGCGACCTGAGCCCCTGTATGATCTTGATTGTTTCATCGACGCTGGGGGGCTGTATGATGATCGTCTGAAAGCGGCGATCGAGAGCCCCGTCC
>DAOWCM010000283.1 GCA_030639555.1 Candidatus Eiseniibacteriota bacterium
GACCATCTTGGCCCCGGCGCCGCGCGGCGTCGACCCACCGACGGCCACAACGGTGGCGACGACCCCCGCCAGACCTTCCCGGTGCATCCGGGCGACCTCTTCGTAGATGTCCGCCAGTCTCAGCGACACGTCGCACCTCACTACAAGTGGCCCGACCTCGCGCCCGCGGACGACATCACCGACCGACACGAGGTCAAGATTCAGGCGCTCTCGCGATGGCCCGTCTCAGCGGGCCTCTATCCCATCCTTGACGGCCTCGTAGTCGTCAGGCTCGTCAATGTCCACGAGGAAGCCGTCGTCCGAAAGCTCGACCTCGACGACCGAGTCGCGCTCCCTCTCGAGGATGTGCCTGGCGCCGGCATCGCCCGTCAGCTCCTCCATCTCTTCTCTGAAGGAACTGTCGAGCACGAGCGGATGCCCGCGCCTTCCCTGGAAGACGGGAACGGCGATCACCGCCCCGTTTGCGTGGGCGTCCACCAGGGCATCGACGTCCTCGGTGCGGAAGAAGGGCGCGTCGCCGAGCGCCACCACGATGGCCTCGGTGCCCCAGGCGCAGGCTCGCACTGACTGTGCCAGGGACGTTCCCATGCCCTCGGAGTAGCGCCTGTTCCCGACGAGCTCGAGACGCTCGTCCGTGATGCCCGACAGGGCCGCCCCGACCTCGTTGGCACGGTGCCCCAGGACGACTATGACCTCCTCGATCTTCCCGGACTCGAGGAGCTTTCTCACGACCGTGCGGATCATGGGCTCGCCGGCGACGGGCAGGAGCTCCTTCTTCCTGTCCATGCGCTTCGACTCACCCGCCGCAAGGACCACTGCAGATACCATACGCCCCTTCCAGACAGGATCGGGGACGCCGTAGCCCACCGGCGCCTCCTCACCCAGAGACCGCTAGCCTTCCATCAACTTCTTGATTCTCGACAGCGCTTCCTTGATGTTCTCGAGCGAGTTCGCGTAGCTGAACCTGATGAAGCCCTCGCCGAACGAGCCGAAGCACGTGCCGGACAGGCAGGCCACGCCGGCCTCGTTCAGGATCTTGTCCGCGATCTCCTGGGACTTCATGCCCGTCTTCGTGATGTTCGGGAAGACGTAGAACGCACCCTTCGGCCTCAGACACGAGAAGCCCTTGATGTCGTTAAGGCCGTCAACGATGGCGTCGCGCCTCTCCTTGAAGATGGCGACCATCTTCTCGACCGCTTCCTGTGGCCCCTCGAGAGCCTCGACACCTGCCGTCTGTACGAACGACGTCGCGTGCGAGTAGATGTTCGTGTTGAGCTTCGCGAACCTCTCGGCGATCGCCGTCGGCATCGCCGAGTAGCCGAGCCTCCATCCGGTCATGGCGTAGGTCTTCGAGTGTGCGTCCATGAGGATGGTACGGTCCTGCATACCCGGATACGTCGCGATCGTGCGGTGCTCGCCTTCGTAGATGATCTTGCTGTAGACCTCGTCCGAGAGCACGATACAATCGTTCTCGACCGCGAGCTCGGCGATACGCTTGAGGTCGCTCTCCTCGAGCACGCCGCCCGTCGGGTTCTGCGGCGAGTTCAGGATGAGCATCTTGGTCTTCGGACTGATTTTCGCCTCGAGCTCTGCGATGTCGAACCGGAAGTCGCGCTCCTCCGTGTACTCGAGCGGCACGGCCTTCCCGCCGGCGAAGTTGATCGCCGACTCGTAGATGGGGTAGCCCGGGTTCGGGTAGATGACCTCGTCGCCGTGATCGACGAGCGCGATGATGGGAAGGAAGATGATCGGCTTCCCGCCGGGCGCCAGGATGATCTGGTCCGGCGTGTACGTGAGGCCGCGGTCCTTCTCGAAGTACCGGCAGATGGCCTCGCGCACGGGCATCATGCCCGCGGACGGTCCATAATGCGTGTCGCCGGCCCAGATGGCATCGACGGCGGCCTGCCTGATGTTGTCGGGCGTGTCGAAATCGGGCTCGCCGATCTCCAGGTGAACGATGCTGCGTCCCTGAGCCTCGAGCTTCCTGGCCTTCGCGAGAACCTCGAAGGCGGTCTCGGTCCCGAGTCTGTTCATACGCTCCGCGAACATATTTCCTCTCCTCTTCTCGGCGTCCCCTGGTCCTTTGTGGCGGCGCGGGGCACGCTACACGCGCATCAACCTCTCGCCACGGACTCCCTCGCGTCCTGCGTTCCCTGCTTCCTGGAGAGCACCTCGCGCACCGCGGACGCGATGTCGCGCGCCGTCAGGCCGAAGTACTGCAGCAGCTGCTCGTGCTTTCCGGACTCCCCGAAGCGGTCCTCGATGCCCACGATCCTGATGGGCGTCGGCCGCACGGTCTGAGCCAGCGCCTCAGCCACGGCGCCTCCCAAACCTCCTATCGTCGATCCCTCTTCCGCGGTCACCAGTGCGCCGGTCTCGACGGCCGCCCTGTTGACTATCGCCCGGTCGAGAGGCTTGATCGTGTGGCAGTTGACCACGCGCACCCCGAGCCCTTCGTCCTCGAGCTTCCTCGCCGCCTTCAGCGCCTCGTAGACCATTACTCCGCACGCGAGGATCGTCGCGTCGTCTCCCTGTCGGTACACACCCGCCTGTCCGACCGTGAACGGCGTGATGTCGGTAGTGACGATCGGGACCCTCGCCGCCGCGAACCGGACGTAGACCGGGCCCGGGATCCTCGCCGCCGCCAGCGTGGCCTTCTTGGCCTCGACGGCGTCGGTCGGGACGATGACGGTCATGCCCGGCAGCGTCCGCATGACGGCGACGTCCTCCAGCGACTGCCTCGAGCCGCCGGCGGCGCCGGCCGAAAGCCCGGCGTCGGCTCCGCAGATATTGACGTTCAGCGAGCCGTAGCAGATGGTCGACCTGATGATGTCCCAGGCCTTCCCCGCCGCCAGCATCCCGTGCGTGGTGATGAAGATGCACTTGCCCGCCAGCGCGAGGCCGGCGGCCGTTCCCATCATGTCCTGCTCGCAGAGACCGATGTCCAGGAACCTGTCCGGGAAGCGCTTCCGGAACTCGCCTGTGCCGCTCGAGCCCGCGAGGTCCGCGTCCATCACGATGATGTCGACGCCGCGCTCGGCCAGATCGATCAGTCCGCGTTCGTAGCCTCTGTTCGTCGCCTCGGTCTCGACGACGCTGTGATGTATGTCCACCAAACCCATCTCGGCCATATCAGAGATCTCCCGGTGGGACGTCGGCGTTCGTCGCTACGCAAGAGCCTTCATGGCCTCTTCGTAGAGTTCCTCGGTCAGTTTGCGGTCGTGCCACTCGGGCTTGTTCTCCATGAACGGCACGCCCTTCCCCTTGACGGTCTTCGCATGCACGAGAGTCGGGCGCCCCTTCACGGAGTCCGCCTCGGAGAATGCGGCCTGAATCTGCTCGATGTTGTGGCCGTCTACCTCTATCACGTGCCAATTAAACGTACGCCACTTGTCCACGAGAGGCGACAGCGCCACTATGTCCTCGGTGCTGCCGTCGCCCATCATCATGTTCCGGTCCATGATCGCGCACACCC
>DAOWCM010000175.1 GCA_030639555.1 Candidatus Eiseniibacteriota bacterium
AACGGCGTCGCGCAGCCTCCACCCCGTTATGTCGATCGCCTCTGAGCCCGCGTTGAATATCTCAACCCACTCGTCCTCCAGCGAGCCGTATTCCTCGTTGCCGTCCGTCGGCGACCAGTCGCTGGCCGGGTCCGGCATGAGCTCGTTCAGCACGATCTGAGCCCGCGCGGAGCCCGCGAGGACCGTCACCGTCAACAACAGCGCAAGCACGACAGCCAACCGCATCGTCTTCATGCAGCACACCTCCTGCTTCTAAGTGTGAGGGGCGGAACTACGTGATTGGGAGGGGGCAGCCGCAGGGGGACAGCACATGCCGCGAGGGTACAACGCCCACCGTAGGGGACAGCACATGCCGTTGGGGGTGAGCGGGATCGCGGGGAACACAGGGAGGCCGCCCCGCTGGCGTGGCAACGCGACGTGTCAACCAAGTAGACAAAGACCGGGAGTAGAGACGAAACCTAGCAGGTCCCGTTCCACTCCCGGCCTCGTGGCGAATACAAGATCCCCGTCCCGGTCTTCGGCGGCTCAGGCCGCCGAAGACGGGTTGGAGCCAGACGATGCTACTTCAGTAGCACCATCTTCCTGCTTGTTCTCTCGTCGCCGGCTGCCAGCTTGTAGAAGTAGACGCCGCTGGCGGCGCGCTCCCCGTCGCTGGTCCTGCCGTCCCAGTGAGCCATGTGGGCGCCGGCATCCATGTGGCGGTCGAGCAGGATCGCAACCCTGCGGCCGGCCACGTCGTAGACCTCAAGCGTCACATCACCCGGCTCGGTCAAGCTGAAGGCGATCGCGGTCTTCGGGTTGAAGGGGTTCGGCATGTTCTGCGCGAGCCCGAACTTCCCGCCGAAGTAGTCGCCGGACACACCGGTCGGGTTCGCGGCGATGTCCTCGTTGCCGCGCGGTTCGATCTTGTAGTTACCGAACACGAACCCGACTATGCCCCTGACGTAGACGTTGTCGCCGTTCGAAGGGATGTAGTCGTACTCGGCGTAGTCATCCACGCGGCACGTGTCGCTGGCACTACCGTTGGAAATCGCCCACTCGCCGAAGCCCATGTCATCGTCGTAGACAGTGCAGTCCTCGGCGTGCACGAACACGCTCTCATACTGCTCCGCGGACACCACACTCTGCAACATGCCTGTGGCGATGCTGACCGGATCGACCACATCACCCTTGACCGGCGTGATCTGCGCCGCCTCGGAGAAATGCAGCGATATCTGCGTCTGGCCGTAGTACTCGCCCACCTCGCCACAAACGACCACATGGTCACCGCGCTCAAACGTCAGGCTGCCGGTCCGATCGTAGACCATGATGCCGTGCCACGCACCGGACTCTTCCTGAATGTAGAACGTGTTGTCGTTGAAGATTCCGGGCTCGACAGTTACGTAGCCCTCAACGTTGACCGCGAGCGTATCCATCGGCGACGTGTCGCCTCCCGGCGGCACTTCCTGCACGCTCTGAATGGTTGTCGTGCCGACGTAGTAGCTGTAGCCGCCGACCGAGGGCTTCTCCGCGTCCATGCCCCCCGCATCGGCGCACTCGATGTAGTAGTAGACGCGCGTGCCCGCCGTCTGCCCGGGAACGTCACCCTCCCAGACGCCGGTGTACCTGGCCTCGCTCATCGGCACCGCGTTGGGATATGGCCTCCCCCAACTGTAAGACCAGTGCAGCGTGGCCGATGCGATACCGAGGTCGTCGTCGAGGGTCGCCGAGATGGTCGTGACCACCCCGTCGGCCGGCGGGACCGGCGAATATCGCACGTCGCTGATGCGCGGCGGGCCGATGATGTCCTCATCGTAGCGAGGCTGGAGCTTGAACTCGCTGAAGGCGTAGAACAGAATGCCACGGAGTTCCGCGAGCGAATCGAGCACCTCGGGGTCGTACGCGTAGTAGGCCTCGTCGTCGACCAGGCAGTCGATGCCCGAGCTGTCCCTGCATTTCCAGACGCCGTAGCTGTCAGGCAGGAACGTCACCGTGGCGTCAACGACTCGCACGAGCTGGCCCTCGTAGTACTCAGCGTCCAGGTTATCCGGGGCGATCGCTTCCGTCTCGACGTCCGTATAGCCGTAGTTCGCATGGCCGGAGGACTCGATGACCATCGACTCGGTGAAGTGCCTGGTGACCTCCGTCAGGCCGTAGTACTCGGTGACCCTTCCGCAGAACGTGACGAGGTCGCCCTCCTGCACTGGCGTGGGCGTGCCGGGCATGTAGCATGCTATGCCGTGGAACTCGCCCGTGCCGTCGTGGATGTAGAACAGGTCGTCTATCATGATGTCGGTGGCCATCGTGACGATGCCCTGGACATTCACGGGCAGCCCGACGTATGCGGACTCGTCACCGCCCGGCTCCACGAACTGAATGTTGTAGATCGGCGTGATCCCTACTCTGTAGGAATAGGGGTCGCTCATGGCCCCTGCCGGATAGTTCATCGTGGCGCCGAGGTCGTCCACGGCGCGCATGAAGTAGTCCACCACGTCGCCGTCGAAGACTGCCGACGCGGGAATGGCGGCCGTATAGAGGGAATCGCTCGCCGACGCCGCGACCTTGCTCCAGCTGCCGGTGCCGACCTTGTAGTAGACCATGACGGAGTCGATCGTGCCGTCGTCGGTCACGTACGCGCTGATCATCGTATCGTCGTTCTCGTTCGGCGGGATCGGCGAGTACCGCAGTGTACTGATCCAGGGAGGCGTGTTCTCGACGTTCGGGTCCCCGGGCGTCGGCGCCTGCAGCGTCCAGTCATTGATACTCATGTCGGTATCGGTGCCGGACGAGTCACGTCCCAGCGTGTTGCCAAGGTAAGGGATCCCCTGGAACGCGTTGTCGTCAGCGCCGTCGTCCGGTGGCCAGGGAGGCGACGAGTGGGCCCCGCACGGGTCGGTCGAGCACTCGGCCGGGTCAATGTACTCAATGAGGTCGATCAGGTTCACCGGACCGCTGCTCGGGTCGCCGTCGTAGAGATAGACGACGTCCGAGTCGCTCGACGGTGCCGAGCAGATGACGCCGTATCCCCTGCCGCCGACCAGCTGGATCTCGTCGCTGTAGCCCGGCGCCGGGTCGTCCGTGAGTATGACCATGTTGGCGACGTTTGGGCTGTCAATGTCGTAGTCGAAGGTCGGATCGAACATCTCGAACTCCGGATAGAACCCGAACTCCCACTTGAACGAATCGTCGTTGTCGGGATCGACACTATCGTCACCGTCCTTGGCAACGAGCATGTAGCCGCCGGGCGGGATCATGATCGGCGACCCCTCCGGGAACTGCCACAGATCCTCGCCCCCGCACGTCTGATCGTACTCGACGCCCGCGAGCACCCAACCGCTGATGTCGATGAGGCCGTCGGTCGGGTTGTAGAGCTCTATGAACTCAGAGCCGTCGTAGTAACCGTTGCCGTCGCAGTAGATCTCGTTGATCACGATGTTGTCGCCCGCGGGATTGGCCGCGGCGACACCTACGGCAAACACGAGAACCACCAGGGCTGCGATGGGTAGTCTCGTCATTTCAGGTCCCCCTTCTCCAAAGGACTCTCCGTCTCACATACTGTCGGAATCGCACGCTGCGCGTGTTCTCTCGCCGTCGCACCTCCTTTGTGCCGACAGACAGCTATCCGCTCGGGGCGGGCGAAAGCAGGACAACGCCCTCCGCACGCTGCAGCGGGTTATTTTACGTCGCGCCATTATATCACATTCAATATTGCTTGTCCAGCTTTCTGACGCACCGACAAGAGCAGAGGGCCCGCGAACCACCCGGTCCGGGACCCTCCTCGTGATTTCATCTGTCGCTGCCGGAGCTTAGGAGTCCACGTCGGGGCGTCCCTGTCGGTCCGGCGGCTGTGAGATGCTGTCTGCTACTGGTACGCTCCGCCCGACTCAGCCTCCGGAGGAGCCAGCGGCTCCATTCCCTCCATGGCGGCAGCCAAGGTCGGATCGAGCTCTGACGTGTCGTCGCGAACCCAGCGCCCGTCCATGTTGTCCTCTATCGGCGAGTGACGCTCGATGTAGTGCACGGTGGCGTCCATGCACG
This sequence comes from Candidatus Eiseniibacteriota bacterium, assembly GCA_030639555.1. Taxonomy (GTDB): domain Bacteria; phylum Joyebacterota; class Joyebacteria; order Joyebacterales; family Joyebacteraceae; genus JALGZG01. The sequence goes on from DAOWCM010000175.1 coordinate 4,018, forward strand.
TCGTCGAGGTCCTCCTCTTCTTCTCCTCCGGCACCAGCGGCAGCATGTAGAGCCCCGCGTTGCCGGTGGCGAGGAAGTCAGACGTCACCACCCTGTAGATCTTGTCGGGCTGCCACGGCTCACCCCCGACCTCAAAGTAGGTGATGCGGTCGTAGTCCGGACGCGTCTTGTTGTAGATGATCTTGCCACCGGCCATGTACACACCGTGGTGCCCGGCGCTGACGCGGTACTCGATAACCTCTTTCAGCAGCCTCCCGTCCATCTCGAAGACCATGAGGCTGTTGCCGAACGGAAGAACGCGGAATACCTGCCTGGGCGTCACGGACCCGGCGGGGATCTCGTCCCTGATGCCGCCGAGGTTCGTGAAGGCGAAGTCGGCCGACACCTCCTCACGCATGGCGTCGCAGACGAGGTTGCCCATGCGGGTCTCTCCCTCCCCACCCCTGGTGAGGTCGATGTCGGTGCGACCGAGCACTCGGTCCATTCCTTGCTCGGCTTCCGCAACTCGCGTCTCGACCATGGAGGCCATCTCGCCCTCGGGCCACCACTCGTCCTCGAAGAGAGTGATGAGCGCGCCTCGATAGCTCGGAAGCTCGTAGCCCGCCAGCGTCTTCGTCTTGGTGTCGATCAGAAGGTCGACGTGTCCGACGCCCGAGCCGCGCCCATAGGTCTGGAAGTGAAGCGTGTGGGTCGTGGGCTCCTCCCAGGGCTTGTCGAAGCCCTTGTGGATGTGCCCGCACAAGAACACGTCGATTCCAGGAACGTAGTGCGAGATCTCCATCGTGCTCGGGCCCCACTTCCCTTCCTCGAGCGGCTCGCGCACGTTCTCCGCCTCCCGCTCTTCCTCCTCTTCGATCATCTCCATGTAGCTGGACTCGGGGTCGTACGGGAGTCCTATGTGTCCGGACACGAACACCAGGTCTGCGC
>DAOWCM010000247.1 GCA_030639555.1 Candidatus Eiseniibacteriota bacterium
AGCACGGATGTCATGCCCGCGTGCACGTTCGGCGCGCCGCACACGACGGTCGAGGATCCGCAGCCCCAATCCACCACGCAGACCGACAGCTTGTCGGCCTCAGGATGGGGGTCTGCGGTCACGACCTTCGCGGCGACCACTCCCGCAACGCCCTTCCAAGGCGCGTCGACGACCTCGGCCTCGGTCAGTGAGTCCGTCAGACGGAGCGCGAGTTCACCCGCACCCATCTCGAAATCGACGTAGCGCTTGAGCCAGTTGAGACTGACTATCATCTTGCGTGCCCTGCCTCTCCCGTGAGGCCTCTAGATCTGCCTCAGGAAGCGTAGATCGTTCTCAAGGAACAGACGGATGTCGTCCGTTCCGGTCATCATCATGCAGATCCTGTCCACGCCGAGCCCGAACGCGTACCCGGTGAACTCCCCGGGGTCGTACCCCACCGCCTCGAACACCCTGGGGTCGACCATGCCGGCGCCCAGAAGCTCGACCCATCCCGTTCCGCTGCACACGCTGCAGCCGGTTCCCTGGCAGATGAGACATTCCACGTCCACCTCGGTCGAGGGCTCGGTGAACGGGAAGAAGCCCGCCCTGAAGCGCAGGGTCACGCTCTCCCCGAATAGCTCCCTCATGAACCGGATCAGAACGCCCTTGAGCTCGCCGAACCGGACGTCGCGGTCCACGTAGAGACCCTCGAGCTGGTAGAACTCGGAGCCGTGCGACGCGTCCGCACTCTCGTTGCGGTAGACCCTGCCCGGAGCGATGATCCTGATCGGGGGCTTCCTGGACTCCATCACGCGTATTTGCACCGGAGACGTGTGCGTTCGAAGAAGCGAGTCGTCGTCGATGTAGATCGTGTCCCACCCGTCTCTGGCGGGATGGTCGGCCGGTATGTTCAGAGCATCGAAGTTGTGGAAGTCATCCTCGACGTGCGGCCCGAGCGCAACCTCGAACCCCAGGCCTCTGAAGATGGACTCGAGTCGCTCATATGTGCGAGTGAGTGGGTGCTTGCCACCCACCCAGGGCATCCTCCCGGGCAGCGTAGGATCCAGTCCCCCGGACCCATCACCTGCCGACTCCAGACGCTTCTTCGACTGCTCGAGCAGGGCGCCGAGCTCTTTCTTGAGCTCATTGACGGCCCTGCCCACGGAGCGCCGCTCATCGGACTCCAGGTCCTTGAGTCCCCTCGACACCTGATTGAGCTCGCTCTTGCGACCCAGGTACTTCACGCGGACGTTCTCGAGCTCCACGGACGTAGCCGCGCTCTGAAGCGCTGCCCTGGCTTCTCTCCCAAGTTCCTTCAAACGGTCCAGCAAGGGACCCACCTCCGCCTGCGTGTGGCTTCGCTACTCAGACCCGCTCTTGGCGATCGTCACGAGCTTCGCGAAACCGTCCGCGTCGTGGACTGCCATGTCGGCCAGCATCTTACGGTCGACCTCTACATTGGCTTCCCTCAAGCCGTGCATAAACCGACTATAGGACAGCCCGTGGATGCGGGCGCCCGCGTTGATGCGGATGATCCACAGCCGGCGCATGTCGCCCTTGCGCCTCTTGCGGTCACGATAGGCGTACTGGCCGGCCCTGTGAACGCTCTCCGTGGCCGTTCGTATCAGCTTACTTCTGGCGCCGCGGTAGCCCTTTGCGGCCTTGAGTATCTTCTTTCTTCTCCGTCTCGATGACGGAGCTCCTCGTACCCTGGACATTAAGTACCTCTTCTCTTGCCTTGTCCTTGCCTTCTACTTCGGGAGGAGTCGATCGATGCGCCCCTGGTCGCTCGGATGAACGTACCCGGTCCGCCTCAGGCTCCTCTTCTGACGTGCGCTCTTGCGGATGAAGAAGTGGCTGCCGTAAGCTCTGGACCGCTTGAACTTGCCCGAGCTAGTTCGCTTGAACCTCTTCGCCGCTCCTCTGTGAGACTTGATCTTCGGCATCTGGTTTGCTCCCACGCTCCTTGCTCTTGGTTACCGGCTTGGCCGCCAGCACCATTACCATGCTTCTCCCCTCCGCCCTGATGGCGACCTCGACGTTCGCTACATCGGACAGGTCCTCGATCGCCCGTTCCATGAGACGCCTGCCGAGTTCCTTGTGCGCCAGCTCGCGTCCCCTGAAGATGACCGTCATCTTGACCTTGTCGCCCGCCGCCAGAAACTCGCGCGCGTGCCGCACCTTGAAGTCGTAGTCGTGCGGCTCGATCTTCGGTCGCATCTTCACTTCCTTCACTACGGTCACGTGCTGACGTTTCTTAGCTTCCTTCGCCCGCTTGTTCAGCTGATACATGTACTTGCCGTAGTCCATGATCTTGCACACCGGCGGCTTGGCCTTAGGAGAGACCTCAACAAGGTCGAGCCCTCTCTCTTCCGCCATAGCAAGCGCCTCAGACGTCGGAATAACTCCCAGCTGCTCGCCTTCATCGTTGATGACGCGAACCTGCGGGATCCGAATCCGCCTGTTGATGCGCGGGCTCTGTATCGCCACCTTACCCCCTTCCCGCTTGCCGGGCTGCCCGACAGCCGAAAAAGAAAAACAGGATGCTCGAACTGAGGCATCCCGTATCTCGGACCAGGGGGGAAACGAGTCCCCTCAGGTCCCTCTCACAACCTCTTCGGGTCTCGCGAGGAGCCCTCAAGGTGAGAAGCGAGATGCTTCTGCTTCTGCTCGCAATGTAGCGCTGCCGCGTACGCCTGGAGTGGTGGGCGATACTGGACTCGAACCAGTGACTTCTTGCATGTCAAGCAAGCACTCTAACCAAGCTGAGCTAATCGCCCGAATCTCAGACATCCGCGCCCACCGTGGGGAACAAGGGCTCCCCACCAAAACAATAAACATATCTGCCGAAGGGCGCGGTGTCAAGACCCTTCGCACCGGCAGCTCAGGGCCGGAATCGTCACCGGGCAGCCCTCCGGAAGCTGACAACGCGAATCTCGCTCATCTCCTCCATGGCGAACCTCGGTCCCTCCCGGCCGAACCCACTGCCCTTCTGGCCGCCGTAGGGCATGAGATCCACCCGGAACGTGGGCACATCGTTGATCATCACGCCGCCGCACTCTATCTCGTGCGCGGCCCGGAGGGCGTCCTCCAGACGGTCGGTGTACACCCCGGCCTGCAGACCGTAGGCGGAGTCGTTGACGACCGAGATTGCCTCGTCCAGCGTGTCGAACGGCCTGACAGACATCACGGGCGCGAAAGCCTCCTCGCGCCAGACCTTCGCCTCGAGCGGAACGTCCGCAAGGACGGTCGGCTCGAACAGAGAGCCCTCCCGGGAACCTCCTGTCAGGACCCCGGCGCCCGCGTCCATCGCCTCGCCGACCCACAGCTCCGCCCGCTCGGCCTCACCCTCGTCGATCATCGGACCGACGTCGGTCCCGCCGGACAGCTGGTCCCCGAGCACGAGCGACCGGGCGGTCGCGCACGCCGCCTCCACGAACCTGTCGTAGACGCAGCGTTCGACCACGACGCGCTGAACCGAGATACAGACCTGGCCGGCGAGCGCGTACGCCGCCCTCGAACAGCGCTCGGCGGCCGCGTCGACGTCGCATCTGTCAGTGACGATCACCGCCGAATTCGAGCCCAGCTCCATCGCCGTCTTCTTAAGGCCGGCGGCACGGACGATCGCACTGCCGACGGAGGGGCTCCCGGTGAACGTCACCATCCGGGGTCTTGGGTCGCTGACGAGCCTGGCGCCCACGTCGCCGCCCGACCCGGTGACTACGGACATCGCCTCGGGTGGCAGCCCCGCGTCGTACAGGATCTCGCCTAAGGCAATGCCGGTCAAGGGCGTCGCCGTCGCCGGCTTCAGAATCACGGAATTGCCGGCGGCAATGGCGGGCGCCACCTTGTGCGCCGCCAGATTCAGTGGGAAGTTGAACGGGGTTATCGCGACCACTACCCCTAAGGGA
>DAOWCM010000016.1 GCA_030639555.1 Candidatus Eiseniibacteriota bacterium
TCGACGAGAACGTCCTCAAGGTAGACGTTGATCGTCTTCCCGGTCAGGCCGCTTCCGATGAGGAAGTTGATGCCGGTCTTCTGCGTCATGACCTTGAGCACGCTGCCCAGCGTCACGCTCGTCAGATTCAGTGAGAGTCTCTGACCCCGCTCCACGTTCGTCGTCCCACTCTGTGACCACGCGGGCGAGCACGCGACAATCAGCAGGGCGGCGACCACCGCGATGATCGTGAAGAGGCGGTACGCCTTGTGTGTCGATTCCCGGACCATCATGTCAAACCTCCTAGTCGACGGTCAGTACGTAATGCTTCGACCCAAACGACAGCACAACGCTGTCGGACCTGATCTCCACGACCCTTGCTCCCTTGATTCGATCGCCGACGTGGAGATCCAATCCATCTATCATCACAACGGGATTCTGGGGGTCCCAGATGATCCCGGAAAGCCACATACTCGGAAGCCTGGTGACCGCTCTGGTCGGGGCCTCGGTCTGCGGTTGTGTAGTGGTCTTGAGCACTCCGGCGGGCGCAACCATCGGATCCCTGGCCTCCCCGGCTCCGGCGGCGTACTCGCCCTGCCCGTCCGCCCGGCTTATCTTGCCGACCATCACGAGGTGCGCATAATCGGCATCCAGCAGTCCGACGGGACCATTCCAATTCACGTTGCCCGAGGCGGCGAGTTCGTCAATTGCGGCGCTTCCTGACATGAACGAGACGATCGCCGCCGTGACCGCTATGACGGCAGACATGGTAGCCGCGATGGGCTTCGCCTTGCCGTGCAACTTGGCCGCGAAGCCGGTTGCCTGTGGCGGTAGTTTCAGGTCCAAACCCTATCCCTCCCATGCCGCGAGTGCGAGGAGCACCGTGGCCTCGCTGTCGCGTTCCCTGCTGTCTGCATCAGATCTGATCTCGACCTCCTCGAGCAGGGTGAACCTCGGCGAGCCCTCGAGCAGAGACAGGAACTCACCTATCTCGCGGAACGTGCCCCTGATTCGAAGTCGCAGGGGGTACTCCACGAGATGCCCGGAGACATCGCGAGCAAGCAGCAGATCGGGGTCTCCCATTATCTTCACGCCGGACCCTTCGGCCATCAGCCTGACCTCAGACATGACGGTCAACCGCTGGTCGCCGGTCATCAGGCCGTCCTTGAACGCGCTGATGGCCGCGTCGGCCCGCTCTATGACCACGTAGTCGTGGAGTACGCTCTTCTGCTCCTGCACCAGGTGCAGACGCCTGCTCATGGGCTGCATGATGAGGAAGTGGACGGAACCGACGGCAAGTGCGTAGACGCACACCACGAGAACAGCTGTCTTGCCCAGCGTGTTCGCCCGCCAGGAGGCCCGAAGCCGATCGGAGTCAATCCTCAGCAGCCCGAGGCTGCGAATCTTCGTCACCTTCCGGACGCGTGCCGGCTCGTCGACTTCGCTTTCGCCGGCCGCCACCTCATCGGGGTCCCCCGCGCCCGCGGCTCCCTCAGCGTCCGCGGCATCCTCAGCGCCCGCGGCATCCACCGCGCCGGCGGCATCCACAGCGTCCGCGGGACCTTCAGCGTCCGCGGCATCCACAGCGCCCGCGGCTCCCTCAGCGTCCGCGGCACCCTCAGCGCCCGCGGCATCCACCGCGCCGGCGGCATCCACAGCGTCCGCGGCATCCATGGCGTCTCCGGATGCGTCGAGAGTCCCATCCTTCGTGTTGTCGACGAGGCCCGTGTCGAGGGCATCGCCGGAAGGCCCGAGCGGGCTTCCCGGCTGCCCCTCAGACTCCGTGGCTTCAGACGGCGAGTCAGACACACCATCGGCCTGAGCCAGGAGGTCGTCCTCCGGTCGTCCGGTTCTCTCGTCGTCACGTCTGTACTCGCTGCCGTCTGAGATCTTCACGTTCTCTCCTGCTTTTCCACGCCACCCGGTCGTCCGCTCGCCTTGAAGCGAGCATCAACTAGAACGGGCAGGTTATCTCAAACCCCACGACGCTGGTGCCGCGTATCTGCTCGAGGCCGGTTCCCAGGGATTCAACACTCTGAATGATGCTCTGGAGCCCCTCGTCGTCCTCGAGGTTCCCGACAAACGCACTGATGGCCTGGTCACCCTCGGGACCTCGACCTGCCAGGGCCACGCCTTCGATTATGATGCCCCTGAAAGAGCGGGGCTTGCCTCTCGCTCCCTCTTCGGCATCCCTGAGGTCCGCAATGCTGACTCGTGTGAGCCACACACCATCGGGCACTGCCCTGGCGATGCTCTCCCAGATCGGTGTGAAACAGATGCGAGCATCCACGATCTTCGCGAGGTCCTTCAGATGGGGCTTCGTCTTCCCGATGATCGTCTCGAGCTCGTCCTCGTCGGGAATGCCCGGATACTGGACGGTGAAGTGTTCTCGGAGCTCGATGATCTCGGCCGCATAGACATCGGCCATCCGAAGATCGGAGACCGAGACGGCGCCCATGCTCGCGAGAGTCAGACCCAGCGAAAGTGCGGAGAACGCCACAATGGCCGTGACGATCTTCTTCCTGCTCTCAGGGACTATCCGCTGACCTATGAAGTTGATGTCGTACACTTGTTAGTTTGGATCCTTTTTCATTGCCAGCGCCGCCGCGAGCGATGAAATCGGGGCGAGCCTCTGAACCGCCTCCGCATCGAATCGCGCGTCATCGACATGAACCCTGTCCAACGGGCTCCAGTTGATGACCTGAAGACCAGCCATCTCGGAGATCGCATCGCTGAGCCCGGGTACGATCGAGGCGCCCCCGCACATGAAGAGCGCGTCGACCTGCGTGCGGTCCCCTCTCGTCTGGTAGTACATGAGCGAGCGGGAGAGCTCGCCAACCAATTGCCGCGTCACATGCTCAATTGCCCGTGCGGAAGCCAGCTCTCGCTCGGGCTCCATGATCTTCGCCTTCTCGGCGTCTTCCATCGGCACGGAGAGCGCGTCTGCGATGGCCTGCGTGTAGTCGTTGCCACCGATCTCGATGTCGCGAACGAACGGGACAGTTCCCTTGCGCGCTATTCCGATGCTCGTGCTCAAAGCGCCTATGTCGATGACACCACAGGTCTCCGGCAGCCCCTCTTCCAGAAGCAGAGCGTCGAGCAGCACAAGCGCGTCGACTCCGACCACTCTCGGCTCGAGTCCGGCTTCCTCGAGCACGGCGATCTTGGCGTCCACCGTCTCCTTGCGCGCGGCGACGAAGAGCACGTCCATCATGTCCGACGGCGACGCCTCGGATTCGATGACACAGTGGTCGAGGTAGGAACCGTGGAGCTCGAACCCGATGACCTGACTGCCCTCGTACCTGAGAGCCCCGTCCAGCTCCGCCCTGCCCAGTGCGGGAAATCGCATACCTCTCACGGCAACCTTGCGTCCGCTGACCGAGATCGCGGTGTGGTTGGTCACCAGGTCCTTCCCCTCCAGCACGAGCGACATGGCCTTTCCGTACGCGGAGGACGATGCGTCGTCAGGGACGGCGACAACGGATATGTTCTCGAGTTCGAATGCCCTGGGAGAACCGGAAAGCTCGACCAGCTTCACCGAAGTGGAGCCTATGTCGACGCCCACCAACCCCCTGTGCTGTTCTGTCTTGCGCAATTGTCCTCTGCTCCTGCTTCCCCGGGCCCCGTGAGGCCCGCCCCCGACCGAGATCGCTCAGAACACCCTGGTGAAGTCTCCGCCCTCGTCTATCGTGACCACGATCGTCGCAACCTCCGACCCGAAGAGCGCCACACTCTGCGCACCATCGCACTTGACCGTGAACGCATTCGCGGACGGAGCCCCGTCGAACATGTAGCACTCCGAGCTGAAGTAGCGGCCCGCGAGGTCGTTGTTGCTGACGCCCAGAAGTCCTCCGTTTGTTACCTGTGCACCATCCGTGAAGACCGATGGGTTTGCGAAGGTCCCATGCTCCACGTAGTAGACGCGCATGGCGCTCCGGATCATCCCGAGAGCAGCAACGGCCTCGGTGGATTTCGAGCGCTGGGGGACCATCTGGAACATGGGAAAGGCGATAGCCGCCAGCACGCCTATGATGGTGACGACTATCATCATCTCCGTCAGAGTGAAGCCCCGCTGGTTTCGCCCAAACATGATGCCTGCTCCCCAGAACATGTGTCGAACTGACTGACTGGTTCCGCGCCGGATCGCCTGTGCCACCTCCGGCCGAACCGGATCATAACCCGCCTTAGCAACTTCCCCTACCCTGCCCCCCTCTCGAATCGGGGGCGGCGCCACGGAGGGCGCCACCCCCGCTCATGTTCACATCGTTGGCACGAACTAGCCGTTCGTGATGGTGCCGTTATGATCGATGAACCGTACGATTGTAGCGACTTCGCTCCCGTACGGAGCAGCGCTGAGTGCGCCATCGCACTCGATGGTGTAGGTAGTAGCATCCGGGGCGCCGCTAAACGTGTAGCACGCACCGCTGAAGTACCTACCGAGAAGATCGTTCACACTGACGTCGAGGACGCTACCAGCCGTCACGACCGCGCCGTCCGCGAAGCTGGCATGCACGTACGTGCCATGCTCGGCGTAGTAGACCCGCAGCGCACCGCGAATCGTGCCCAGTGCAGCCACCGCCTCCGACGCCTTAGCACGCTCAGTTGCGCCCTGATACATCGGAATGGCCACAGCCGCCAGGATGCCGACGATGATGACAACGATCATCAGCTCGACAAGTGTGAAACCCCCCTGGTTCTTGCGCAGCATTTGTATTCACCTCCTCCCTGCTCTCTTAAGGCCTCTTGTTGCCCACCTATCCGATTCCAGTCGCCATCTGGAATATCGGCAGGTAGATAGCGAGCACGACCACGGTGACAATCGCTCCGAGTCCCACGATGAGAATCGGTTCGATCATCGAGGTCAGCCCGCTTATCGCCGCGTCAACTTCACGCGTGTAAAAATCGGATATCTTGTTCAGCATCTCCGGCAGGTTTCCGGAGCTCTCTCCTGCGGCCACCATGCTGATGACCATCTTCGGGAACACGGTCGACTCCGCGAGTTTCTCCGAGATCGTGGACCCGTTGATCACACCGACGCTCACGTTGTCCACGGCCGCCTTGACCACCGCGTTACCGGCCGTCTCCCCGACGATCTCCAGGGCAGCTACGACCGCGACGCCGTTGTCCATGAGCGTGCTGAGCGTGCTGCTGAAGCGCGCCACGGCGGCCTTGAGGATGAGCTTGCCGAAGATCGGGGTCCTGAGCAGCCAGCCGTCGACCGTGCTCTTGCCGGCGGGCGTCTTGTGCCACTTCCAGAAGGCGTAGACACCACCGCCGGCGAGCACGATCTCGTAGATGAGATAGCGCCCGACGAACCTCGATGTCGCCATCAGGAACTTGGTCAGGGGTGGGAGCTGCATATCGAAGCTCGCGAAGATGCTCTCGAACTGCGGGATCAAGAACAGCATGATCCCGGCCACTGCCATGATGAAGAACCCGGCGATGAACGCGGGGTATGCCGACGCCGCGCGAATCTTGCACGTCATCGCGTCCTTGGCCTCGAGGTAGTCTCCCAGCCGCTGGAGCACGTTCGGCAGCGCGCCTGACTCCTCTCCCGCACGAAGCATCGAGGTGAAGAGTTTCGAGAAGACCTTCGGGTGCTTCCCGAAAGCCGCGCACAGCGTCGAGCCGGCCTCGATGTCGGCCGCTATCTCCCGGAGCACGCTTGCCATCGTCACGTGGTCGGACTGGTCCGCGATGCTCTGGATCGACTCGAGCACCGGCAGGCCCGCGCCCAGCATCGCGCCCATCTGGCGGCAGAAGATCGCAAGGTCCTTCGTCTTGACCTTCTTGCCCTTCTTGGTGCGGGTGGGCGTGATGGGAGCCGGAGAGACGGCCACGACGATCAGCTCCTCCTTCCGCAGGGCCGAGACGAGTGACATCTCGCTCTCCGCGAACCTGGTTCCCTGGACCGTCCTACCGTTCGGTGTCTTGGCTGTGAAGATGAACTCTGGCATGTTCAAGTCCCTCTGGCCTGTTGTGACGTCGGTGCGCTAAGCCTTCACCGTCCTCGAGAGTTCACGCATGATTCCCTTGATGTCGTTCGAGCAAGCGATGGCCTTATCAGTCGTGATGCGCTTCTCGCTCTCCAGCCTCAAGAGCGATGAGTTCATGCTGTGCATGCCGTCCTTCGCGCCCGTCTCGATCGCCGACCTGAGCTGCTGAAGATTGTTCTCACGGATCAGGTTGCGAACGGCCGCGTTGGCAACCATCACCTCGGTTGCAAGTACTCTGCCCGATCCGCTCGCGTCCGGAAGCAGCTGCTGCACCAGGACTCCCTGCAGCGACAGCGATATCTGCGTTCTCACGCCCTGCTGCTCGTGCGGCGGGAAGATGTCGACGATCCGGCTGATCGCCTGAGGGGCCTCGCTCGTGTGCACCGTCGTCAGCACCAGGTGGCCCGTCTCCGCCATCGTCAGAGCGGTGCGGACCGTCTCCAGATCTCGGATCTCCCCGATGCAGATGACGTCCGGGTCCTGTCGAAGCACCTGACGAACCGCCGAGGCAAAAGAGGGCGCGTCGCGGCCTACCTCGCGCTGGTTGATAATCGAGAACTTGTGGCGGTGCAGGTACTCGATGGGGTCCTCGATCGAGAGTATGTGGACGTTCTTGTTGTCGTTGATGTAGCAGAGCATCGAGGCCAATGTCGTCGACTTGCCGGATCCGGTGGGTCCGCTGACGAGCACGAGGCCGTTCAGCCTCTCGCAGAAGTCCTTCATGACCAGCGGGACTCCGAGCTCTTCCATCGTGGGGATCTCCCACGGGAGGTGCCGGACGGCGGCGGCAACGCTTCCCCGCTGGTAGTAGATGTTGAGCCTGAAACGCCCAAGTCCCTCCACGCTGAACGAGGTGTCCAGCCCCTTGTCGGCTTCGAACCTGGCGATCTTCTTCTCGTCGATCATCGCGTAGGAGAGCGCGCGGCTCTCTTCGGGACCCAGGGGCGGATAGTCCGCGGCAACGAGCGCCCCGTCGATCCTGATCTGCGGGGGAACGCCGGAAGTGATGTGGAGATCCGAGGCCTTGCGCTCGACCACTTCCTCAAGCAGCTTCCGAATTTCCGTAGTCATGTGTGCCCCGTCATCTCGATTCAGTCTCGGCCGTCCCTGAGGGGACTCGACCGTGTCCGGCAGCCCACCCCGGGCCCGGACCCTCTACCCTGAGAGAAACCCGGTCCACCGCATCCCCGACTCACTTGCACCTAAGTCCTTGTGAGCGGGCAGGTTCCGACACGAGTATCTCCATTCCGATACGGTAGATTGCAAACCCCATGCCAGTAATACTTATGAGTGATGTAGTTGCTAAATCGCGTGCTGTCGGCGAGTTAGCGCGTCGTGAGCCCCCCCGTAACACTCGGAGGGCCTCCGGAAACCATCAGATTGCCTCGCATCCTGCACGAGCGGGTGGCATGGCTGACAGCACAGTGACCATGAACCCGGCGGGCGTGAAGCCCCGCATTCCGCTCGGCGACAAGGGGCGCCTCCGGCCAGTCCATCAGGGACCCCCAGGCTGCTGGCCAAGCTTGTCGGACTCCATGGCGACACTCAGGACCTCGTCCAGCGTCGTCAGCCCTTCCTTGACCTTGCCCATGCCACTGATGAGCAGGGTCTGCATCCCGTCGTCGATGGCCTGGTCCCTGATCTTGGTTCCCAGCTCCCCGAGCAGTACGAGGTTCTTGATCTCGCGCGAGATCGGGAAGAGCTCGTAGACGGCAAGCCGACCCCTGTAACCGCTCCTGGAGCACTCATCACACCCGGCTCCGTGGTAGAACGTCACATCGCCCGCATCGGGCAGGGCGCGTCGGAAGCGCGCCACCAGCGCAGGGTCGGGCTCATAGGGCTCCTTGCATTCCGCGCAGATCCTGCGGACCAGCCGCTGCGCAATGACCAGGTTCAGCGAGGTGCAGATGAGATAGGGCTCCACTCCCATGTTCAGGAGCCTGTCGATCGACGACGTGGCGTTGTTCGTGTGGAGCGTGCTGAACACGAGGTGGCCGGTCTGCGCGGCCTTGACGGCGATCGACGCGGTCTCGAGGTCTCGGATCTCACCCACGAGGATCACGTCCGGGTCCTGCCTGAGGAACGAGCGCAGTGCCGCCGCGAAGTCCAGCCCAATCGTGGGGCGTGCGCTCACCTGGTTAACCCCCGCGAGCTCATACTCGACGGGGTCCTCCACCGTCATGATGTTCTTGTCCGGCGAGTTGATCTTCGTCAGAGCGGAGTAGAGCGTCGTCGTCTTGCCACTGCCCGTCGGCCCTGTCAGCAGGATCATCCCGTGCGGCTGGGCGATGGCCTTATGGATCATGCCGAGTGATGACCGATCGAACCCCAGATCCTCGAGATCGGTCTTGAGGTTGGTCCTGTCGAGGAGCCGCATCACGACCTTCTCCCCGTAGAGGACCGGAATCGTCGAGATACGGATATCGACAGCGCGGTGCATGATGCGCACCCTGCAGCTGCCGTCCTGCGGGAGCCTGCGCTCGGCGATGTCGAGCCCCGCCAGGATCTTGATTCGCGAGGTGATCGCCCACTGCATTCTCTTGGGAGGAGGAAGGATCTCCCTCAGCACGCCATCGACCCGCAGCCTGACGGCGAGTGTCTTCTCCCTGGGCTCGATGTGGATGTCGCTCGCCCGTTCCTCCATCGCCTGAAGGAGGATCAGGTTGACGAGGCGGATGACCGGCGCATCGTCGGGGTCGATCGAGAGCTGCTCAGGGTCGAGGTTTCCCCCGGCCGGGTCTGCCACCTCAACGTCAACGATGCTCTGGATACTCTGCTCGATGTCGATGGTGTCGCTGTAGTACTTGTCGATGGCGAAAGTGATGTCTTCGGCGCCGGCCCGTCTGGGAGTCACCTCGTAGCCGGTGTTGGCCGCGATGGTGTCCGTGGCGATGACGTCCAGCGGGTCCTCCATGGCGAGGATAAGAGCGTCCTCTTCCTGCCCCACGGCGACCAGGCGGAAGCGCTGGGCCATCTCGCGCGGAACGAGCCTCACGACGTGCGGATCGATCTCCATGCTGGACAGGTCAAGCTGTTCAGGCTCGTGTGGATGCGCAGTTTCCAAGTCTCGTCCCCCCCCTATGCGTGTCGGGTGCCGAGGCGGCCGACGCCCATGAGCGTACGGACGCACTCAAGACCTTGGAATGCAAGGCACATGCCAATTATGACAATCTGTGGTAGAGGTGTTAACTGATAGCCAGCCGGTGGGTTAACTCAGCTCGAGCGGGGGGGTGCCGGTGACTCCGCTCAGCCCGCTCTTGCTATACTTCGCATCTTGCACGTTCTCGCTCTCCAGCTCGATCGAGTCCTGCAGCGATTCTGCCTTCACACCCCGCTTGAGGTTGAGAAAGGCCCTCGCTATGACCGGGTCGAGGTACGTCCCCGCTGCCTCCTCGAGGATGCGGTGCGCCTCCTCGAGAGTCAGAGAGTCCCTGTACGGTCTCCTGGAAGTCAGTGCGTCGTATGTGTCCGCCACCGCGAGGATCCGCGCCCCCAGCGGGATCGCGTTCCCCTCGAGGCCGTCCGGATACCCGCTGCCGTCATAGCGCTCGTGGTGGTGTACGATGATGTCAATGATGTCCGAGAGTTCAGGGATCGGGCCGAGGATCCTCCCCGCGACCACTGGATGCTGCTGGATGAGGTGCCACTCCTCTTCATTGAGCTTCCCGGGCTTGTTGAGTACCGCTTCCTTGATGCCTATCTTGCCGATGTCGTGGAGGTAGCCGGCCAGCCACATCCGCTGGATCTCCGTGTCAGACAGCGAGAGGTACCTGGCGATGTTGACGGATTCCTCCGCGACGCGCGCGGAGTGCCCCTGTGTGTACTCGTCCTTCGCCTCCAGGGCCTGAGCAAGGGCCTTTATGCTGCCTGTGAAGAGCCTCTGAAGGTCCTCGTTGGCCGTGCTCAGCTGCTTGGTCCGCTCCTGGACCATCGACTCCAGGTTGCGCTGGTATTCCCTGTTCTCCTCCACCAGGCGCTTCTTCTCGAGAGCACGGTCGACGGTCATCTCGAGTGCCGCGAGATTGAGCGGCTTCGACAGGTGGTCGTAGGCCCCGAGCCGCATGGCCTCAAGGGCCGCGTCAATGTCCGGGGCGCCCGTGATCAGTATGACCGCGAGGTCCTGGCTCTGAAGCTTGATCTGACGCAGGAGGTCGACGCCGCTCATGCCGGGCATGTGGATGTCCGACAGCACACAGTCGTAGTCGTTCTGCGCGATCCTCGCCAGAGCGTCCTCCGCACTGCGAGCGGAATCACACTCGAAACCGCTGCCGCTGAGCTTGCGGCAGATTATCTCTCGGATGAAGTCCTCGTCATCCACGACGAGAATGCTGGCCTTGGGGCCATCCACGGGGTCTACCGTAGGATTGTCCAATGGCCTCCCCTTCCAGAACCGACCGAGCCCTGGCACTCGAGTAGGACTGTACGGGCCTCAAGCCCGCCATCACACGAGTGTCGTTGAAAGCAAGTTCCGTTCCATTGGGGTTTTGTGAAGGTAAGTTCAGTGGGGCCGCGTGCGCGTGTGGGCGCGACGAAACACAGGAATGCGGTGTTGAAGGGTGGTCATTGCGGCCACGCGCCTCAACGACCGATGTCTGCGAGGTCGATCTGCTCCCACTCCCGCGCCAGCCTGTCCCATCTGAAGAACCTGACGGTGTCCACGCACTCGTCGTCAGACAGGACGTACTCCGTCACCACCTCGCTGCCGATGCGCTTCGAGTAGGTCGTCTTCGTATCGAGGACGACGGGCTTCACGGTGCGCTCGAGTTTGATCCGTCCCGACGCCCCATTGAAGATCGCGGTCTCCACGGTCATTCGGTGCTCGGGATGCTCCTCGGTGGTGTGTTCGGTGAACCCGAACATCTTCTCTATCTTGTCGAGAAGGTCCTCCCACTTGCGCTGGTGCATTACCCCTCCGTGCTCTTCTGCCACCGTGACAGGTCCGGACACGCTCCCGATTATAGCGCCTGAGCGGCCCCTCCGGAAGCCGCGTCCTCGGCCCCCCCCGGGCAACGCACGGGTACATCGTGACCCGCCCCGGCAGGGTGATATCCGTGGCCTTGTGGTGGCTCAGGGCACGGTATCGCGTTTGCCGCCGAAATTTGGTAGTCTTGCCGCGGTAATCGGAAACCGACGGGCTCTCGGACAGAAAGGCGAGGCGTGTGGGCACCAAGACGATAGGCAGGATCCTGGTAACGGGGGCGCTCGGGCAGATCGGCTCGGAGCTGACCACCGAACTCAGGCGGAGATACGGGGACAGCAATGTCGTCGCGAGCGATCTCAAGCCAAGACCCGACGGAGAACTCGGGCAGGCCGGTCCGTTCGAGCAAGTGAACGTCACCGATGCCGAAGGCCTGTCGGGGATCTGCAGACGGCACGACATCGACACGATAGTCCACCTCGCCGCCATCCTCTCCGCCAACGGAGAGAAGAACCCGCTGATGGCGTGGCACGTCAACATCACCGGCCTGATCAACGCGCTGGAGATAGCACGTGACCTGGAACTGACGCAGGTGCTCTGCCCAAGCTCGATCGCCGTGTTCGGTGCGGGCTGCCCGAAGGAGGACACACCCCAGGAGACGGTACTGAAGCCGTCGACGATGTATGGCGTGACCAAGGTCGCGGGAGAGCTTCTCTGTGACTACTACGTCGGGCGCTACGGGGTGGATGCGCGAGGTTTGCGATATCCGGGCATCGTATCGGCCGAGACCTTTCCCGGAGGCGGCACCACCGACTACGCAGTCGAGATCTACTACGCGGCCGTCGAGAAGGGCGAGTACACCTGCTTCGTGAGCGAGGATACCAGGCTGCCAATGATGTACATGCCCGACTGCATCAAATCCACGATCGACCTAATGGAGGCCGATTCCGAGCGTCTGATCCACCACGGAGATTTCAACATCGGGTCGATGAGTTTCTCTGCCGGTGAGCTCGCCGCGTCGATCAAGGAGCATGTCCCGGGCTTCCGTGCGACCTACCGCCCCGACTACCGACAGGCGATCGCCGACTCCTGGCCGTCGTCCGTTGACGACACGGCTGCCAGGAAGGAGTGGGACTGGCAGCCCGAGTACGATCTGCAGGCGATGACCGAGGACATGTTGACCAGGCTCCGGGCCCGTCACGAGGCGGGGCTGCTCTACCGATAGCGCCGGCAGGCAGGAAAGACCGAGGCCCTGCACTCGAGACGATTCACGAGTGCAGGGCCTTAGAACTCACTTCGGACCGATGAACGCGTTTACCTTCTGTTGCCCCTCAGGTACTGATAGCGCAGGCCCTCGATATCAACAACGTCGCCGTCCTTGAGCTTCCGGGTCGTCACTGCCTTGCCTTCAACAGTGACGCGTCCGCCCTCAACGTGAAGCTCCGGGGGCGATCCGTCCTTGGTCCCGGTGAATTCCATGATCGCCTCGATCTGGGGTATGAACGACGTGCCGCTGCCCACCCGCACGGATTCCACACCGGGATTCTCGAGACCGATACACGCCCTGGCCGAAGCTATCCCGTCCACGTCGATTGGCTTGAGATAACCCCTCACGCGCATCTCTCCCGTGCCGAAGATGGCCGTCGTGAAGCGCATGGCCCACTTCTTACGCTTCTCGGTACCCACCGCGATCATCCCGACGAAGACGGCCAGGATGCCCGCGGAGCCCAGACAGAACTCCGACGAGAAGGCGCTCGACGCGCTCGACGGACGCGCTCCAACGTGCTTGACCTTCGTCTCCCGGGGCGACTCGGAGGTCTCGGATGCCGTGACCGCATCCTGAAGCTCCGGGGTCCTCGGCGCCTCGACCACCTCAACCGGCGGCGAGGGCCGCTGCTCGCTCGCGATCGCCCGGTAGGCCTCCGCAACGCCTGAAGCGGCGGCAACGTGGCGGTAGGTGCCGCCTGTCCTCGTGGAGATATCCGTGAGCAGTTCTCCGTCTACCTTACTCGAGCGGCCGAGGCCGATCGTGCAGATTCGGATTCCCTGCTCCGCGCAGAGTGACGCGAGTTCCAGAAGGCGTCTGCGGCTCCTGTCGTACGTTGCTTCGTATCGCGCGTAGCTGCTATAGACCGGGATGAGTTTGCCGTCCGTGAGGAGAACGATGACCGCGTCGGCGCCCTTCCCGTCGCCCGCTTCCAGGCCGGGGAAGAAGTGAGCCCGCATCCGCCACACATATTCCAGACCCGCGGTGATGTCGGTCCTGTCGGCGTTGAAACCGAACTTGGTGTGTGCCCTCACGTAGTCCTTCGACGATTCGTCCTCGATAACCACCGCGTGGTTCGGCAGTACGGAAACAGAACGCTCCCCGTAGCTGCAGATGGAGATGCGGTCCCCAGGCTCGGTGAGCGACACGAATTCCTTGATCGCCTTGACCGTCATGACCCCACGGCTCTGGTAGCGCATCGTCCCCGTGTTGTCCACAAGCACGACCCAGTCAACGCCGTACCCGGCGGCCGTGCTCGCCGCGCAGAGCAGGAACAGCGTCGCAAACAGCAAAGGCCTCAGTCTCATTATCCGGCTTCGCATGATCCCCTCCGACGTTCAATCGGCCCGGTAGGCAGTCTTTTCAGCCGCCACCACTGTCAGGAACAGGCCCGGCGCAGCGCAGCTGGTCCGAGCAATCAGCTGAGGGATGCACAAATCGTGCCCGAACAGGCTTTCACTCCACCATGCCGCATACGCGGTCGCCAGGGCCGGTCGGCAGTCTAGGTGCCCCGGCGAACGCAGAAGGGGCCGCGCGTCGGCGCGGCCCCTTCTCTCCTGCTTGCGGTGCGGAGTTTCCTGACCTCTTGTCCTCAGGCTCTCTTAAGTCCCGTACTTCTCGATGATGCCCTTCTTGTCCAGCCCGAGGATCCCGTACTTCTCCCCCACGTTCTTGAACGCAGCGACACACTTGTCGATGTGCTCGCTCTCGTGCGCCGCGGAGAGCTGCACACGAATCCTCGCCTGGCCCTCTGGCACGACCGGGAAGAAGAACCCGATGACGTAGATGCCCTCTGCGTACATGTCGCGCGCCATGTCGTTCGCGAGCTTCGCGTTGTACAGCATGACCGGCACGATGGGAGTGACACCCGGTCTGATGTTCAGCCCGGCCTCCGTCATGCCGTCCCTGAAACGCTTGGTGTTCGCTTCGAGCTTGTCCCTGAGCTCGGTCGTGCACGAGAGGAGGTCGATGACCTTGATGGTCGCACTGACGATAACCGGCGAGAGCGAGTTGCTGAACAGGTAGGGCCTCGCCTTCTGCCTGCAGAGCTCGACGAGCTCGCTTCTGCCGGAGACGCATCCGCCGGAGGCGCCTCCCAGCGCCTTCCCGAAGGTCGTCGTTATGAGGTCGACGCGGTCCATGACGCCGAAGTGTTCGTGAACACCCCTGCCGGTCTTCCCGATGAAGCCCGTCGCGTGCGAGTCGTCCACCAGCACCATGGCGTCGAACTCGTCGGCGAGGTCGCACATCTCATCGAGCGGGCAGAGGTCGCCGTCCATTGAGAAGACGCCGTCCGTCACGATGAGGCGCCGCCTCTTGTCCTGGTGCAGCTCCAGCTTCCTGCGGAGTTGCTCCATGTCCATGTGCTCGAAGATGTCACGCTCGGCGCGACAGAGCCGGATCCCGTCGATCAGGGAGGCATGAATGAGCCTGTCGGGGATGATGACGTCCTCCTTGCCCAGAATCGCCTCGAAGACGCCGGCGTTCGCGTCCATGCAGGAGGGGAAGAGAAGCGTGTCCTCCATCTCAAGGAAGGCGGATACCTTGTCCTGAAGCTCCCTGTGGATGTCCTGCGTGCCGCAGATGAAGCGCACGGAACTCATCCCGAACCCGCGTGAGTCGAGCCCCGCGTGGGCGGCTCTGGCAACCTCCGGGTGACTGGAGAGGCCGAGGTAGTTGTTGGCGCAGAAGTTCAGCACCTTCTTACAAGCGGCCCCTTCCGGATACTCGACCTCGATCTCCGCCGCCTGCGGCGAGCAGATGAAGCGCTTCTCCTTGAAGAGACCTTTCTCCTTTATCGTGGCTATGTCGTCGGCGAACGCCTGACGCGTGGCTGTCGAGTACGCCATTGCATCCTCGCTCCTGAATGATTCGATTGTGTTGTCAGCTCCTGTGCTTCTCTACGATCTGTACGATGGAATTCACCGTGTCGAACGTATCCGGAGTGGCGTCCTCATCAGGAATCCTGATATCGTGCTTCTTCTCCAGGAACGCCTTGAGCGAGACCATGGAGAAGCTCGCCCCGCTCCCAGCCGAGGACCTCCTTCGCAGCGTCCCAGGTGAAGTTCTCGCGTTTCTCGTCGTAGGTGCCCATGTTGCTCAAGACTGCCTCCCTGAGGTGCCACCCGGTGTTACCCGATGCTGTCCGGTTGTGTCGGCTCGGCGTTCCGGCCGCGCGACCGCTCCGGCGCCGTCCTGGTGTTCCGCCCTGGCGCCTTCCGTCACGGCTTCCCGTCCTCGAGAATCGCAACGGCGAGGGCGGTCCGCTTCGTGTGCGACATCGAAAGCCTGCACTCGGACACGCCTTGCGCCACGGCCAGTGCCAGCGCGCTCCCGGATAGTCGCACCTCCGACTCGCCTGACTCGCGTCTCACGACCTCGATCTCGTGCCAGGTCGGTGCGCCCCGGCGGCAACACCAAGGGCCCTGAACACGGCCCTCTTGGCGGCGAGCCGCGCGCCGAGGTTCTCCCATGAGCGTGCCTGGGTACGTGAGTAGCCGATCTCGTCGGGCAGGAAGAACTCGCCCACCAGGCTGTCTGTGAGCCCGGCACGGAATTCCTCAAGGTCGACGATATCGATGCCAAGGCTCACGACCAACGCACGTCTCCGTAGCACGGCCAATCCGGACGGAACCGCTAGATTGTACCGTGCGCGGGACGGCAGGTCAACGCCGAGAGCTGTGGGTGTTGGCAATCAGACCGTGCCCCGCGATTGCAGCGAGAGAACGTCCCTTCCTAAGGAGCGCCACGCGACCGGCAGGGCCTAGGGAGCGCCACGCGGCTGGCGGGGCCTAGGGAGCGCCATGCGACAGGCGCGGCCTGTAGAGCGCCTTGAGCGTCCCCCAGCTTATCCCGGGATCCACGCCTGTGCCGCAGTCACCGGGATATGACGGGATGTTCGGCTCGCCTGGCGTCGGCACCATCATGAACCAGTCGTCCGCACTGCTCTGGTTGTGGTCTAGCCCCCCCGGGCACCGTGCGA
>DAOWCM010000025.1 GCA_030639555.1 Candidatus Eiseniibacteriota bacterium
AGGCACTGCCGTCCGGTGCCGGTCGGGACCCTCACCGTGGTAGGGGAACTGCTCGGCGGCGTGCACCACCGGCGGAGCGCCGGGTTCAGTTTCTTTATGTCATCGTACCCGGTACCGGTCGCGTCGGCGATAACCTGGAGATCGACAGCGTCCGTGACCTCAATCGTGTCGTACGAGAGCGGCGTGCCGGCAGTCGGCATCTCGAACCCGTACTTCGACGGGTTGGTCCCGATGAGAACCGCCGCCATGAACTTCGGTACGAAGTTCTCCGTCTCTCTCGGAAGGTCCAGACACCAGTAGTCCGGACAGGAGGGTCTCTTCCTCTGCGCGCGCTCCACTCGTCCTTCGCCGGAGTTGTATCCTGCCAGTGCCAGCTCCCACGACCCGAACCTCTGGTGGAGCGCCTTGAGGTAGGCACACGCCGCGCGCGTCGCCGTCTCCGGGTCCCGGCGCTCGTCGATCCACCAGTCGACCTTGAGTCCGTACATCCTGGCGCGGCTTGAGATGAACTGCCACATGCCGGCCGCGTGAGCCCTTGAATACGCCTTTGGATTCAGACCGCTCTCGATGACAGCGAGGTAGAAGAGCTCGGGGGGGAGGCCCTCTTCCTCGAGCATCCTGTCTATCATGGGGCGGTAGCGAGGAGCCCGCGAGAGCCAGCGCTCCATGTCCTTGCGGCCCCTGCCCTGGAAGTAGTCCAGCCACTTCTCCACGCGGTCGTTCGTCACGGTGACGACGGGAGCCCCGCAGCCCGTGCTGGGCTCCGTGGGTTCGAGGACAGGAAGCGGTATGGTGTCGATTCGGGCCGTTTCGGTCGGAACGGCTTGCGCGGCCGGGGCGCCTCGGCCCTCTATCGCCGCCAGGAAGTACCCGACCCTCGCCTTGAGGGAGAATTTCTCGGCTCTGAGCCCCGCGTTGTCCGGGTGGGCGTCGCCGAGCTCAGCCAGCGCCTGCCTGAGGAGGGGACGAGCCGCCTCGAACTCGTCCGTCACGTAGTGGGCGAGGGCCTCCCTGTAGAGCACGTCGGCCGCTGCGATAGACTCAGCGGCGCCGACGCCGTCCTGCGCCAGCGTCCGCAACTCATCGCTCGGCGCGGGCGTGACCCGCGACGTGCCGGAGCAACCGGCGACCACGACGACAGTGAACAGTGCGAGTGTGACTCTCAAGAGCTTCATGAGGAGCGAGACTATCCTCTGGAGGCTAGTCCATGCAAGCAAAAACGCGAGGGAGTGCACGGCGACCTCATTGACTGTACCTTGACTATTGTGTATACTTAGTGAAAGAACCGTGCCGGACAATATCCGTGACATCTTCTAAGCAATAGTCGTGCCTTCAATGCCTATGAAAAAGCCCGCGCGTTCTCCCACGGAGCTCCTGACCGGGCTCCTGCCCATCGATCGCCTTGACGAGGAGGGCCTGGCTCTCTACAGGAGCGTTGTGTCTTCCCGCGACGAGCGGGCGTTTCGTATGGGGGCCGTGCGTCTGATGGACAGGCTCTGCGAACTGGGCTACATGCGGAGGCTCTCTCGCACGGAAGACGAGGGGACCGTCCGCCTCACGTACCGGAACCTCCTGACGCTTGACACCGTGTCGATCTCATTGGAGCAGCCCACACCGGAGCAGGCCCCGCGGCAGACGTCGGACGCCGGCCCGCCTGCGGTGCTTCCTGAATCGGAGACCTCGGGAGACGAAGAACGGCTCCGAAGACTCGACGAGCCGCCACGCGCGGCCATGACGCTGTCCTTCCTTCGAGCGGTCGCCGCCTCGAGCCGCCGGACCGATCTCGCCGGGGCGCTCGGATACCTCTACGACCTCCTGAAGGACGCGGTCGGGGCCGACCGGGTTGCGCTCGCGATGTCCAAAGGACTCGCTGATTCCAAGACGGGCAACCTCACGGAGTTCGAGGACGTCTGCGTGTCGAACGAAGAGGACCAGGTCGCACCCCCGGACATCAGGGAGAAGGTCGAGGCGACTGGCGAGGCGCTCTCCATCCAGGACATACGAAGGGACGCCCGTCACGTCCGGTGTTTCCCCGGCCGGGCTTCGGGAGCGCTTGCGGTGGCGCCGCTCAAGGCAGAAGCCTACGTCTACGGCACAATAGGGATCTGGAGCAGCAGGAGCTACGCGTTCGACTCCAATTCGGTGGCCGTCCTGCAGTTCGTCGCCGAGTTTGCAGCAGGGCTCATCAAGCGCCGACTCGAGGTCGAGGAACTGATCTTCATCGACCAAACCTGCCAGATCCACAATCGGCGCTACTTCGATGAGCAGCTTGCGCGCGAGATCGCGCGGTCCAAGCGAACAGGGAACGCCATGGCGCTCCTGATCGGCGATCTCGACAACTTCAAGAGCGTGAACGACACGCTCGGGCACGCCGCGGGCGACAGCGTTCTGCGACAGGTGGGGAGGATACTGTCCGAGAACGCGAGGCAGGTGGACATCGTGGCCAGGTACGGAGGAGAGGAGTTCGGGGTCATACTCCCGGACATCTCACGCGAGGGTGCCCTCACCGTGGCCGAGCGCATCCGCAGCACGATCGCGATGCACGGCTTCATTACCGGGTCCGAGCAGCAGCCCACGTGGGACCTTACCATCAGCATCGGCGGGGCGCTCTACCCGTTCGATGCTTCCTCGAGAGACGACCTCATGGACAAGGCTGACCGCATCGCCCTTTACCAGGCCAAGCACCTGGGGAAAAACAGGGTCATCATGTTCGAGGACACACAGAGTTGACTGGTGACTTCTCTCTTCTTTCGGACGCGCTCGGAATCCGCAGAGGACAGCTGGTCGCGCTCGTGGGAGGCGGCGGGAAGACAGGGGCGATGCTCACGCTTTCACGCGAGCTCGCGAACAGGGGGTGGCGCGTGCTCGCATCGACAACGACGCGAGTGGGGCAGAGCGTCGCGACTTCGATGCCGGTGCTGACGATGACGGGTGACGACCCGCCGGAAGGGCTCGCGCGGGCCATGTCCGAGTCCGGGCGCGCCTTTCTCTCAGGCGGGCTCGGGGACGACGGGAAGCTGCTCGGAGTAGACCCATGGACCCTGACGACGATCAGGGACCGGCGTATCGCAGACGTCGTGATCGTCGAGGCGGACGGGGCCCGCCAGCTGCCGCTCAAGGTTCCCGGGGAACACGAGCCACTCCTGCCCCAGGGCGTCGACCTCGTGTCACCGGTGGCCGGACTGGACGCGCTGGGGCGGCCCATCGAACCAGGCTACGTCCACCGTCCGGAGCTCCTGCGTCAGCTGACGAATTCGGACGTGGTCACGCCCCGGGTTATCGCAGACGTCCTGACCTCCGATGCAGGCGGGATGAAGGGAGTTCCGGAGAGTTCGGAGGTCTGCCCGATACTCAACAAAATGGACACCGCACCGCGAGAGCTGGCGCTCGAGGTCGCCTCGGCCGTTCTTGCCAGGCGACCGGACCGCATCCGCCGCGTTCTTATGACGAATCTCCACAACAGAGAATACATTCTGGTGCTGCCTTGAGAAGGTTGACAGGTGGCCGCCTATCGTTCATGCTCTTTCAGCGTCCCGGTCTGTCCAGGCTCGCACGCGGAATCCGAATGTCGAGGCCGCAGCAGGGCCATCTGAGAGCACGTGCGTTGTGCAAGGAGGTGCACGTGGCAAGAGCTTACGTGAAAATCAACGTCGCAGCAGGGAAGGAGCGCGAGGTCAGAGACAGGCTCCGCGAGAGAGCCGAGGTCGCCTCAGCCGACCTTACCAGCGGTGACCAGGACATCATCGCGCTGGTTCAGGCCGACAGCTTCGACGAGCTGCTGGACCTGACACTGAACCAGCTCAGGACGATTGAGGGAGTGACGGGGACGGTGACCAACCTCGTCGTCGACAAGGACGAAGACCACTAGGTCCCTTCTGACCTGCGTGTCTCCACCGCTGTATGCCTGCAGGGGGAGCTACTCCAGCTCCGGAAGGTCCTCTGCGGGAATCTCGACCGGAACCCTGCGCTGGGCCACGAACGCAACGACGGCGCCAGCGAGGATCGCAAGGTCGGCGACGATCAGAATGAACGGGACGCTCAGGCAGAAAGTCGTTGCCACGAGAACAGGAATGACAACCCCAAATGTCTTGGCGGTTGTGGTCATGGCCTCCAGACTCCTCTGCAGTGGCCGCCGGGCGGCGGCCGGGTGACCCGTCCATCGCGGGTGTTGCTTAACCTGGCTTCATAGTATCACATATATTACATGCTGTCAAGTACTCACGTGGGTGGCCCCTGCTCGCGTCACATCCAGCTGACCCACCGTGAGAGCCAGTCGCACGTTACCACGCGGCTCGGTGTCCGTCCAGACAAACCTCGGCAGGAACGAAACCTGCTGCTGCACCGCACTGTTCTCCTCTAGCCCCCTGATTCCCCTGCTCGTGGCCATCCAATGCTCGACCTCAGAGGTAGAGTGCCGGCCCTGATGGCGGCCCTGGCAACGGCTCTGGGAGTCGGTCTGGCCGGGTTCTTCGCCGCCGGCTCCGGGGTTCACATCACCATCGTCAGGCTGCTGGCGCCCGCTGGGCTCCTTCTGTGCCTGCCTGCCGCTGTCAACGCCGTTGGCGGTCGACCGGCACGTAGCCTTCTCGCCGACGTCACGCTCCTCTGCGCGCTGGTCGCAGCCGGATGCGCGCACTACGAAACCTCCCACGGGGTGCTTCCGCCCGACCACATCGCTCTGAAGGAAGTCGGAGCGACCGTCGCGGTGCGGGCGCGCGTAGCCGAGATCCGGCGGACGTCCTCGGGTCACACCAACGTTGTGATCGAGGTGCTCGGGCTCAGAGACCCGCTTGATCCCGGAATCCCCGGCGGGCCGGCGTGCGGACTCGTCTGGGCGCGCTGGCCGGACGGCGGCACGCGTCCCACCAGAGGTGACGTGGCGGTACTCTCAGGCGAGCTGAATGCTCCCGGCGGCCGCAGGAACCCGGGCGCCTTCGACTTCGCCTACTACCTCAGAAACAGAAGCATCCACCGCACGCTACGGCACTGCGAGTTGTTCGAACTCGAGCGCCCCGAACGACGCTTCGACGTGACTGGATGGATCTACCGTACCCTGCCCGAGAGGGTTCCCGGTGTGCCCGGCGAGGTGCTGCGCGGACTCCTCCTCGGCACCGGCCGCGAGCTGCCGGACGAGCTGACCGAGGCGTTCAGAAGGTCGGGGACGGTCCACGTGCTCGCCGTCTCGGGGCTGCACGTCGGGTTCATTGTCCTCATCGTACACGCGCTTCTGAGGTCGCTCCGTGTTCCGCGAAGGCTCTCCTGGCTCCTCGTACTGCCGGCGCTTGTCGGGTTCGTGCTCATTGTCGGTCCCAGACCATCTGTCGTCAGAGCGAGCACGATGGCCGCGTTCCTGATCACGGCGCCGATACTCGAGCGGAGGCCGAATCCACTGAACGCCCTGGGGGCCGCGGCCTTGGCACTCCTCATCGCACGCCCGGGATCGCTCTTCGACCTGGGCTTCCGGCTCTCATTCTCGGCGGTCGCCGGAATCCTCCTGCTGCACAGTCCGCTGCAGGAAGCGCTGTCGGTTCCGCTCCGCGCACTGGGACGATGGGCCGTCGGACTCGCGCCACCGATCGCACTGTCGCTGTCCGCCCAGGCGGGCGTCGCAACGATACTGGTCGGGGTCTTCGGAGAGGCCTCGGTGGTCTCTCCGGTGGCCAACCTCGCGGTCGTTCCGCTCGCCGGGCTGTCGGTGGCTGCAGGCATCGCGATGCTCGTTTTCGAGCCTCTGGGAAGCTGGCCCGCGTCCGCCTTCGCGGCCGTCGCCTGGAGCTCGATCCGGCTGCTCGTACTGATCACGGAGCACCTGGGCGACTGTCCCTGGGCGACGGTCCGGGTCGCCTCGCGACTCTGGCCGGCCGTCCTGTGCGCAACGGCGGGGCTCTGTCTCCGCGTGAGGGCGACGTCCGTCCGCATCGGGCGCGTGGGTACCGTGGTCGTGCTCGCGTCCGGCGTCGTCGCCGCATCGTTGTTCCTCGCGGGACCCGGCAGAAGCTACGCGCGAATCGTCTTCTTCGACGTGGGGCAAGGGGACTCCATTCTGCTCGAGCTGCCGCGGCGTCAGTACGCTCTCGTGGATGCGGGGCCTGGGCCAACGCTCGCGGCCCAGGCTGGAATGCCCGGCGTCCGCGACGCAGGCACCGACGTGGTGCTGCGGCACCTCAGACGCGAGGGTATCACGCGTCTTGCCGCCCTCGTCGTCACTCACGCGCACGCCGATCACTACGGAGGTGCGGCATCCGTCCTGCTCGGCGTGAGGGTCGACACGCTGATCCTGCCCCTCGGAAGAACTGCCGACGTCAGGTTGGCCAACTTGATGGCGGTGGCGAGACGGCGCGGGACGGGCGTTCGCGAGGTATCCTGGGGCGAGACGCTGCGGGTCGGAAACACACTCCTGACCGTGCTCTGGCCGGACCCCGCGGTCACACGCGAGTGGTCCGAAAACAACTGTTCAGTGGTCCTCCGGGGGAGCGTGTCGGGACACGACCTCATGCTCACCGGAGACATCGAGAGGCGGGCGGAGAACCGGCTCTGCACTGTGCCCGGACTGCTCCCAGCGGGCCTGCTCAAGGCGCCCCACCACGGCTCGGGGACGTCCTCGACCGAGGGGTTCGTTCGGCGCGTGTCTCCCGGGCTGGCCGTGGTCCAGGTCGGCGAGCGGAACCGCTACGGTCACCCGGACCCTGAAACACTGGATCGTCTCGAGGCAGCGGGAGCGACCGTCATGAGAACCGATGTCGACGGAGCGGTCGTCGTCACCTTTCGGAGAGGAAGGGCCGTCGCCCGGTGCGTGGTCAGCGGCAGAGAATTGGTGCTTCGAGGTCACGGGCCGGGAACGGGTGCGTCGAAGGGATCAGGGGTCGAGCAGTGAGCCGTCCCGCGGAGTCACGGGACCGACAGTCACGAAGGAGCAGTTCTCGGGATCGATAACGCGGCGGGCCGCTTCCAGTACGTCCTCACGGCTGACCGACGCGATGATGGACGGGTAGCGCGCGTCGAAGTCGAGACCGAGCGCGTGGCGCTCCGCGTGGACGAGTCTGCCGGCCACCGCCTCGCCGGTCTCGCGGTCGAGCAGGTCCCTGCCGGTCAGATACCCGATGGCGGACTCCAGCTCCTCTGCCGAGGGCGGTTCCTCCCGCATGAGCCTGAGCTCGTCCATGACCCCTCGGACCAGCCGCTCGAAGTGCTCGGGTGAGGTGGCGGTGTACGCCCAGAAGACACCGGGTTCCAGACCGGCCGAGCCCGAGGCATCGCTCTCGATGACGTAGGCGAGCCCCTGTTCCTCACGCAGCTTCGTAGCCAGGCGAGAGCCGAAGCCCGCGCTGTCGCCCAAGATCACGTCCATCACTGACGTCGCGTAGAACAACGGGTCCGAGCGCGCGATGCCCAGGTTCCCTATGCTGATGTGGACCTGCTTGGTGTCCATCGCGACCGCCTCGACGCGCCGCCCTCGTTGGCGAGTCGGAGGTGGCGGCGGGTCGGAGGGCTGCCCGCCGCCCTGCCACGCTCCGAAGCTCTCGGCGGCGCAGTCCAGCAGCTCACCGGCGTCCAGGTCGCCGACGATCGCCAGGATGGCGTTGCCCGGTCGGTAGTTGCGCCGGTGGAACGACTTGAGATCTTCGCCGGTCAGCCTCGAGACGGTCTCGCGAAGACCTCCAATAGGATTCCTGCGTGTGTATCCCCTGAACACCGTTTTGATGAAGCCCCGACGGCACACATCGTACGCCTGCGCCTCATCGTCGGCCAGCTCCGCGAGCTGTCGGCGCACGGACTCAACGACCGCAGCGGACGCGAACGCCGGAGACGTGGCGACCTCCGACAGAACGCGCAACGACTCGTGGCAGTGCACGGCCAGACCGCTCGCTATGACCGCCGTGGTCTCATAGCCGGTCACCGTGTCCAGCGCCGAGCCCATCGAGTCGACGGCCACGGCAAGGGACGAGGCGGACCGCGAGGTCGAACCCTCAAGCACAACGCCACCGACAAGAGCAGCGAGCCCCGCGCTGCCCTCGGGATCGTACCGCGAGCCTGCTTCCACAACGAGCATGGCCGTGAACACAGGCGCGCCCCGCGCCGAGGCCGTCACGACCGTCAGCCCGTTGGGAAGGACCAGCCTCGCAGGCACCGTCACGGAACCAACCAAGCGCTGCTCCTTCCCGCAGGGTCGAGGTAGATCGACGCGACGCGACGAATGTCGGCGGCCGTCACGCGTTCGAGCCGCGTCTCGTGCTCCTCTCCAAGCCGCCAATCCCCGAGGCACTCCCAGAACGCGACGGCCCCGGCCTGACCGAGACAGGTCTCGCGGCCCAGCATCAGGTCCACCCGCGTCAGGTTCCTGGCTCTCGAGAGACCGTTCTCGGAGACGCCGGACTCCACGAGCCCGGACACCAGCTTCAGGATCTCGTCCTCGCATTCCTCCGGGGACACCACGGAGTGCAGTGAGGCAGACAAGTAGAGGAGGCCTGGGTCCGTCTGAGGGATCCTGGAGGCGGAGACCTCGGTAGCCATCCCGAGATCGTCAACGAGCCTTGTATACATCAGCGAGCTGCGCCCCGAGGAGAGCAACGCGGCCAGGAGTTCCAGGGCAGGAGTATCCTCGTGCACCGCGGCCGGCGTGCGGAAAGCGAGCACCACCTGTGGTGAAGGTGACAGGCCCGGCAGCACGCCCCTTCGCGGCTCGGTGACCGCGGGGTCCTCGACCGCTCCGGCGACTTCCTCGCGGGGGTCGCAACCGGCGCTGAAGAGCATCTCCACTTCCGCCTGGACCCTGTCATGTTCGAGGCTCCCGACGACGGCGAGCACCGCCTCCTCGGGACGGTACCTGTCGGCGTAGAAACCCTGAAGATCGTCCTGGGTCAACCCCTTGATGTCGGACGTCAGCCCGACCACCGGATACTGATAGGGATGTCTGTCGAAGGCCAGCGTATCGACGGCCTCGTACACGAGCGTCTCGGGGTCGTCGTCCAGCATCATCCGCTCTTCGACAGCGATGCGCCTCTCTGTCTCGAACGCCTCGGGATCGAACTCACAGTGGAACATCCGATCGGCCTCTATCTCCAGAGGGGTCGCCCAGTGCTCAGATGGAAGGACGAAGTAGTAGAGGGCATGGTCGCAGGTGGTCATCGCGTTGTTCGTTCCGCCCAGCTGCCCGGTGAGCCGGTCGATCCAGCCCTGGGGCCGCGCCTGCGTGCCGCGGAACATCATGTGCTCGGTGAGGTGGGCGAGGCCCGTCTTGCCGGCGGGCTCGTAGAGCGATCCCGCCCTGTACATGAGCAACGACGCCACGATGGGCGAATTCTCCCTCGTGACGGTCAGAAGAACGAGGCCGTTCGGAAGAACGGTCTTTTTCGGACGCGTGCTGCTCAACGGCGCCTCACGAACGGCCGGGGTCCGCCTGCTCGCCCGCGCCGCCTGGAGTTCTGCTCGGTCTTGACTCGGAGACTACACCGACCTTATGCTTCCTGGTGACACTCAGTCAAGCATGGATTCTGCGGCTCTCTCAAGTGCGGAGTGCCAATGCTCGCATCCGATCTCCACGTCCATCTCGACGGTTCGCTGCGGGACGGAACGTTGGTCGCGCTCTCCCGCAACGCGGGTCTGATTCCCGCGACCGCCGATGGCGACGAGTTCGCGCGACGGCTGCGGTTCAGGCCCGGCATGTCACTGTCCTCGTGCCTGAGCAGATTCGACGTCACCGTCGGCCTGCTTCAGACGCGGCGCGCTCTCGAGCGGGTCGCCCGAGAGCTGGTCTGCGACTGCTACCTCGACGGCGTCCGCCACGCGGAGATCCGCTTCTGTCCGGTGCTGCACACCAGAGAAGGGCTGTCCAGGAGTGACGCCCTGACGGCGGTGATCCGGGGAGCCGAACAGGGCGTTGGAGAGGCGTTGGCGAGTGCGCCGACGGACTGGATGTCGGCCCGCGTCGTGATCTCCGTCCTGGAGGGCATGAGCGAGGAAGAGGCCGGAGCACTCGTGGATCTCGCCATCGAGTTCGCCGACCTCGGCGTCGTGGGAGTGGACCTGGCGGGCGACGAGGCGCTGTTCGACCCCGCGCGCTACGCTCGGCCGTTCGCGTGTGCGGCGGATGCCGGGCTGGGCGTGACCGTGCACGCGGGTGAGGGTGGCGATGCCGGGAACGTTGCGGCGGCGGTCGAGATCCTGGGCGCGGACAGGATAGGCCACGGTGTCAGCGCCGCCTCGGACCCCGGCACGATGTCGCTCCTCGCGGATAGAAACGTCGCGGTAGAGGTGTGCCTCTCCAGCAACCTGCACACCGGTGCTGTAGGGTCGCTCGGAGCACATCCTCTTTGCACGCTCGTCGAGGCCGGCGTGCCCGTCGCTCTCGCGACCGACAATCGGTTCTTCTCGGGCACCTCTCTGAGCCACGAGTACGAGTTGGCGATCAGCGAGGCGGGCGCGAGCCCGGACCTGGTCGCCCGTTCGGTCCTCACGAGCGCCGACGCTGCGTTCCTGCCAAACGACGACCGCGCGGCGCTGCACGAACTCTACGGCTCCAGCCTGGGGCCGGGCTCCAGCCTGGGGCCGGCTCGATCAGAGTGACACCGACAGGCGCAGGCGCGAACCCCGCCGGCTCAGAGCTGGCGCGGGGGAGAACGGAGGAAAGAGCATGGGAAGACTTCTGGTGGGTGTCCTGGCCTCCGGCAGGGGCTCTAACCTGCAGGCGATAATCGACAGCTCGGCGGCGGGCAAGATCGACGTGGACGTCGCCGTGGTCGTGAGCGATGTTGAGGACGCGCAGGCGCTCGAGCGGGCGCGAAGCGCGGGAATCCCGGCCGTTCACGTCGCGCCGGGGCGTTTTCGGACCAAGCTGACGCCCGAGGCGGAGCAGCGGTACGTGGAGACCCTCGATGAGCACGGTGTGGAGGTGGTCGTCCTCGCCGGCTTCATGAGGATCCTGCACGACGACTTCCTGAAGCGGTACGCAGGCCGCGTCGTCAACGTGCACCCGGCCCTCCTGCCTTCTTTCCCCGGGCTGCACGGGCAGAGGCAGGCTCTGGAGTACGGAGTGAAGTGGACCGGCGCCACCGTTCACTTCGTCGACGCCGGAGTCGATACCGGCCCGATAATCCTGCAGGCGGTCGTTCCTGTCATGGACGGCGACACCGAAGAGACGCTCTCCGCCAGGATCCTCGAACAGGAGCACCGCATTTACCCGGAGGCGCTCCAGCTGATCGCGGAGGGCAGACTCCGCGTAGACGGGCGCCTGGTGACGTCCGCCGGGGGAGACACCGGCGCCAAGGGGGGAGATGCCGGCGCCGCCGGAGGGAACACCGGCGCCAAGGAAGGAAACGGAACTTGAAACCGCTGACACGGAGAAGGCCCTGCGCCGCACTCGCGCTCCTCCTACTGACCGTCGCCGTGGGCCTGGGCGCCGCGCGCGACGACGTTCAGACGACACTGGTCTACCCGCCGTTCGGCCACTGTCTGGGGATGCACAGGGCCACGGCGTTCCACCTCTTCCTCTATCTGGGCGCCAGGACCAGCTTCGACGAGCCCGCCGGGCTGGCGGCCGTCAAGCTGGACGCCCTCGACGACCCATCGACCACTTCTGACGACGACGAGCTGACGGTGTACGGCCTCAACTCGGGGGCGTGCGAGATCATCTTCAACACGTCCCTCGTCAACGTGGAGACGTATGGGGAATGCGGAGACGGCCGTGGCCAGTTCAGGAATCCGCTGGGCATCGCGGCCGATCGGCGCGGCAACGTCTTTGTCGCGGACACCGGCAACCACCGCATAGTCCGCCTGCTCCACAGGGACGCTCGGATGGAGTTCGTCAAGAGCTTCGGCTCGGAGGGACGTGCCGAGCTTCAGTTCTCCACGCCCTCGCAGGTGGCCCTGGGCGTGTCGGGCACGCTGTACGTCACCGACACCGGGAACGATCGCGTTGTTGTGATGACCTCAACCGGACAGTGGCTACACGAGATCACGGGAGACGACGAAGGGGAACTGACCTTCGAGCATCCCGTGGGGCTGGCTGTGGTCGAGGGCGACGACCCATGGATCAGCAGGCGGCAGGACTTCATGGTCGTGTCCGACCGCGGGGGTGGCCGCCTCGTCAAGATCTCCCGCGAGGGCAAGCTGCTCGGGACGGCAGCGGCCGCGGACCTTCCGCTTCCGTCGGCACGGTTCGACGCGCTGGCTATCGACTACTACGGAAGCGTCTATGCGACGGATCGCCCGAACGGCCGGATACACAAGTTCGACTCACATCTGCGCTACGTGACCTCGGTCGGAAACTCGGGCACGGGGGAGATGGAAATGGACGAGCCGAGAGGCATCACGCTGTGGCGCCGCTTCGGCCAGATATTCATCACGGAGCGGTCAGGAGCGCAGTACTTCTGGATCGGCACGGACATACTGGACCTCTCGACCTCCACGGAGGGCATCCGCCCGGGAGAGGACGACGTCAGACTCCGCTACTTCCTCACCGAGGTGGCCCGCGTGACGGTGGAACTCGTCGATTCGGACGGAGACGTCGTTCACACGCTCGTCGACAACAGACGCAGGGCCACAGGTGAGAACGTCGAGCGCTGGGACGGGAAGTTCGGACGCCACGGAGGCCCGGCTCCGCCCGGTGTGTACACTCTCAGGGTGAGCGCCAGGCCCACCTATTCTTCCGGAGAGTACTTCCAAGATACCGCAGAAACACCGCTCACGGTGCTCATGGCGCTGTCGCACTGAAGCTGGATGGGCGCAGGGGCCCCCTGAGTAGTCCCCGTAACACCGCACTTGCACGCCCTCTGCGACTCTGTTAGTTTGTCAGGCTGGCTTGCTGGAGACTGAAATCATGCCGAAACGCCGGGCAGCCGCGGCGGGGGGCTCTCTTGCTCCAGAAATTCCTGACGAAGATCATCGGCTCCAAGACTGACCGTGAGGTCAGCAAGTTCCTGCCTGATGTCGATCGCATCAACGAGGCGGCCGAGGGACTGTCCGGACTCTCCGACGAGGAACTCAGCGGGAAGACCGGCGACTTCAGGTCACGCCTGGCCGACGGCGAGACTGTCGATGACCTGATGCACGAGGCCTTCGCCGTCGTCAGGGAGGCCTGCCGTCGGCTCGTGGGGAAGAGCTGGGATGTCGTCGGGCTTCCCACGACCTGGAATATGGTCCCGTTCGACGTGCAGCTGATCGGAGCTGTCGTCCTGCACCGGGGTCAGATCGCTGAAATGGCGACCGGCGAGGGCAAGACCCTGGTCGCGACCATGCCTCTCTATCTGAACGCGCTCGCGGGCAAGGGCGCTCACCTCGTCACGGTGAACGACTATCTCGCCAAGCGCGACGCGGAGTGGATGACACCCGTCTACGAATCCCTGGGGCTGACGGTCGGCTGCATCCAGACCGGCATGACGCCCGAGGAGCGCAAGGCCCAGTACGCCTGCGACATCACGTACGGCACCAACAACGAGTTCGGCTTCGACTACCTCCGCGACAACAT
>DAOWCM010000078.1 GCA_030639555.1 Candidatus Eiseniibacteriota bacterium
AGGACGTCGACGGATGTCCGGACATGTGTGTCACCCTGCTTCGTGATGATCGCCGTGACGCGGTAGACAGGCAGAGGACCCGGGGCCGGTTCGCCGGCTCCCTTCCCGACATAGGGTACCTGCTGCTTCGTGCCGACCACCTTTGCGCCGTCGCAGCGGGCCGGGTCGACCGCGATCCTGCTGGCGAGCATCGCCTGCCAGACCGCGTCCCTGACTGCCGGGACCGAACTCTCGTACCACGCGTCCACTGAGACCTGTGGCGGCGGCGTCGCTGAAACGAAGGTGGCGGTGCCTCCGCACCCACCCAGCGCGACAGGGAAGAATGCGCAGGCAGCGAGTGCCGAGACGAGAACTCTGACCAGCGGTCCTGGCGCCGTCCCCGGCTGACTCATCGAGTCGTTCCTCCGCCTCCCCCACCATCGGAGGAGAAGCGTGCTGACAGATGCTGTCGGATCGCATCCTCAGCACGCTTGAGATGGGGCCACCCCGCTGCTGTGAGGCTCTGGTTGACGGCCTGACGGGAAATGTCGAGGTGCGTGGCCACTTCCTGCTGTGTGTCGCTCTCCTTTATGAGAGAGATGATCTGACGCTGGCGCTCTGTCATTGCGTCGTACGATGCCAGCACCATCCCCGCAAGCGCCGCCAGAAGGGGGTCGTGCCCCGGAGCGAGCAGAGAGACTCGGGGCTCTCTGACACCGGTTTCTTCCACGTCGTGCAGCGCCAGCGAGGCCGCCGCCTCGGCAGCGAGGAGAGAGACTTCGACCGGGTTCCGGGATGCCCCGCTAAGCGGTCCCGCCCTCGCGGACACGGCCGCGCAGAACGTCGTTCCCAGGGGCCTGAGTTCGTCCGCGACCGCCAGTATTGCTTCGAGTATGGCCCCCGGTGCGCTCAGCGTCAGCAGAAGCACGCCCGCGTGAGACACGGACGAGGGGCCCGACAGCATATCCGGGTTCCTGCGGCCGACCGCGGAGGCCGCTTCTCTGAGCGCTCGGACGGACGGCTCGTCGCCTGACGGCGCGCCCCCTCGTGGGTGAACGCGCACGGCCAGCGCCACAGCTGTGGTGCCTGTCGCCATGTTGTCGATTCCGTTGTGGATCGGCTACTCGATGATCTTGTAGACGACGTCGTGCTCTCGCACCTTCTCGGGAACCACGATGCCGACGTTGTCGCCCGCCTTGGCTTCCTCGAGCGAATCGTGTTCGATCTGGATCGACACCACGGCCATCTCGAAATCGGTCGTGTGTCCCTGGATCGAGATCTTGTCGCCGACCTTGAGACCGTCCGTCAGGACGATGGCCGCGACCTGAGGTTTCCCGAAGTAGTGCGAGACTCGTCCTATCTCCTTCTTCTCCATCGCGCTCCCCCTCTCGTTCTCCGCCTGCGTCTACCGTCGCCGCCCGCCGGTGGCTTCGCGGACGCGGGCAGGCGTCTACCGTCGTCGCTCGACGCAGGCGTACGCGTTGTGGTCGTGAACGCTCTCCAGGTTCTCCGCCTCCACGCGATACCAGTGCACGCGCACGTCCGAATCCAGACGCTCCGCGACGTTCCTGGCGAGGTCCTCGACGAACACGGGGTTCTCGTACGCCGCCTCTATCACCGAGCGTTCGTCCTCGCCCTTCAGGAGTGGAAACACGGGGCCACTCGCGCTGTCCTCGATGAGCTCGACCAGTTCCTCGATCCACATGCGCCCATCGATCCGGACCGAGACGGCGACGTGACCCCTCTGACTGTGCGCCGGTCCTCCCGTGGCCTCCATCGAGCAGGGGCACACGGAGAGCACCGGGGCCTCGACCGTCAGCGCCACATCGAACGACTCGTCGAGAGTCGCCTCGATCCCGACCGGGATGCCGAGGAGGCTGGTCGCGCCGGACACGGGCGCCTTCCGTTCCGTGAAGAAAGTAAACTCGAGTTCGATGTGTGCCGTCGAGGCGCCTACCGCGTCGCGTAGCTTCGACAGGATGATCTCGAGGTTCTCGGACGTGAGGAGCGTTTCCCTTGAGTCGTGGAAGGCCTCCACGAGGCGGCTCATGTGGACGCCGCGTGACTCCTGGGCCAGCTCCACAAAGAGGCCGACCGTGGCTACGGTTTTCTGCGTGCCGTTCGACCTGTCGGGCACGGTCACCGGGTAGACCAGGTTGGTCACGCCGACCCGGTCAAGGGGGATCTCCCTGTCGTCAGGGCTGTCCTGGATGTTGGCCATCTCGCGGGCCTCGCTCTGCCGTCGGGAAGGGAGTTCGGACTGCCTCGTGTCCCGCGAGCCTAGACCTGGAGCCCGTGGCCGTCAAGCAGAAAGCCTTGCGCAGGGCCGCCGTCTCGGTCTTGCTGTGGTCGTGGGAGTGGGGACAACACCGGAATGGGAGCAGGAGGGGTGGTGCGCCACTCCTCCGCTACCCCGCTGGGGAGATGCTACAGCAGTCGCTCGAACTCCACTATGGCGTCCGAGGCGGCGCCGACGGACGCGACCGCGACACTCGCGCCCGAGAGTTCCTCGATCCGCTTCAGATAGGCCAGAGCGTTCTCGGGCAGTTCGGCGCTGGTCCTGGCTCCGCTCGTGTCCGTCTCCCAGCCCGGCAGCTCCTCGTAGATCGGTTGGACCCGACGCAACGTATCGAGGTCACGCGGGAACGTGTCGGTACTCGCCCCGTCCAGAGTGTACCGCACGCACACCGGAATCCGCGGGAGAGAGTCGAGTACGTCGAGCTTCGTGATGATGAGTCGTTCGATCCCGGAGAGCGCGAGCGAGTATCGCAGCGCCACGATGTCCAGCCACCCGCAGCGTCGCGGACGCCCCGTGGTGGCGCCGAACTCGGCGCCTCTTTCGCAGATGAGCGCCGCCGGCTCAGCTTCGGCCTCTGTGGGGAACGGACCCGCGCCGACGCGCGTCGCGTAGGCCTTCGCCACTCCGACGACCTCTCCGATCCAGGTCGGTGGCACTCCGGTTCCCGGAGAGACACCCGCCGCGGTCGTGTTGGACGACGTGACGAACGGGTAGGTGCCGAACCCGATGTCCAGGAGCGCGCCCTGAGCTCCCTCGAAGAGGACGTTGTCACCTGACGCGATGGCGGACCGGATGAGCCCCGGCGTGTCCGACAGATGGGGCACGAGGATACCAGCGACGGTCCTCATCTGCTCCGTGATCTCGTCCTGGTCCACTGGCTCGGCGTCGTAGAGCTTGGTCAGTATGTCGTTCTTGCGTGAGACGATCACGGAGAGCTTCTCTTCGAAGCGGTCGAACGAAGCGAGGTCCCCGCACGTCAGTCCCTCGCGCGAACAGCGGTCGACGTACGCCGGGCCGATGCCCCGGTGAGTCGTGCCGATCGCGTCGCCTCCTCTCGCCTGCTCCTCGGCGGCCTCGACGGCCTTGTGGTACGGCATCACCAGATGCGCACCGACATCGATCAGTAGATTATCGCCGACGTCAATGCCGTTCGATCGAACGTAGTCGATCTCCTCAACCAGGGCGAGCGGGTCCAGGACGACTCCGGGTCCGATGATGCACCTGACGTTCGGGATGGACACGCCCGACGGCAGCAGATGGAAGACGACCCTCTTCCCTGCCACGCTGACCGTGTGTCCCGCGTTGGCGCCACCCTGGAAGCGCACGACCATGTTTGCGCGGGACGCGTAGAAGTTGGTGATCTTCCCCTTCCCCTCGTCGCCCCACTGAGTTCCGACTATGACGAGTGCGCTCATCACTTCCCTTCCCGCGTCAGCTCCCCAACCGCACCGGCGGCGCCACGGAGTTCCGCTGTCAGCTTCCGGTCCTTCTCTTCGACCGAGCGCTCGAGTTCTTCCTTGAATGCCACCAGCCTGTCTCTCAGCCCCTCGTCCTGCAGCGCCAGTATCTGAGCCGCCAGCACGCCCGCGTTCTTGGCTCCGTGTCTGCCTATCGCCATGGTTGCGACCGGCACGCCACCCGGCATCTGTACGGTCGAGTAGAGGGCATCGACTCCCTGCAGGCTGCCCCCGCCCATTGGAACGCCAATCACCGGCCTCGCCGTGAAGCTGGCGACCACTCCCGCGAGGTGCGCCGCGAGCCCCGCCCCCACCACGAACACCTGCACACCGTCCCTGTCGAGTTCTGCGACGAGCTCGTGGGTCTTCCTCGGCGACCGATGCGCCGACGTGATGCGCGTGGCGTAAGCGATGCCGAACTTGTCGAGCATCTTGCCCGTCTCCTGCATGGTCGGCAGGTCCGAATCGCTTCCCATAAGGATGGCCACGAGCGGTTTCTTGCTGTTGGTCATCTAGGTCTCCCGTCCTTCAGTGTCAACGTTTGTCGGGGCTGGCGTCCCTCCCTCCGGCGCTCAGACAGGCAGCGCTTCGCGCTGAACTCGCGGCGGAGGGAGGGCGCCACCCCCCACGTACTAGTGCTTGAAATGCCTCATGCCCGTGAAGACCATCGCGATGTCCCGCTCGTTGGCCGCCTTGATGGCGTCCTCATCGCCCTTCGAGCCCCCGGGCTGGATGATCGCCGTGACTCCGGCGTCGGCGGCCGCGTCGACCGCGTCGCGCATCGGGAAGAAGGCATCGGATGCGAGCACGCTACCCTTGACCCTGTCCCCCGCCTTCCACACGGCGAGCACGCTGGCATCGACTCTGCTCATCTGGCCCGCGCCGATGCCGACCGTCTGCTTGCCCCGGGCCAGGACGATGGCATTCGAGCGCACGTGCTTGACGGCGCGCCACGCGAACCGGAGCGACGTCATCTCCTCGTCGGTCGGTTTCCGCTCGGTTACGACCCTGAGGTCCTCCGTGTGCACATCCTCAGTGTCTACGTCCTGAACCAGTAACCCCCCGCAGATCATCGATCTCATCTGCTTCTGAGGCCTGAGCTCGTAGTGGCTGAGGTCCGGGAAGTGGGCCTTCATCAGCCGCCGGTTCTTCTTCCTGCGCATGAGCTCGAGCGCGTTCTTGAAGTAGTCCGGGGCGATGACCGCCTCGACGAAGTGTGTGTCGTGAATGAGCTGCGCCACCTCCATGTCGACCGTCCGGTTGAGCGCGATAACGCTCCCGAACGCTGAGACCGGGTCGCACGCCAGCGCGCGCTCGTAGGCCTTCGCGATTGTATTGGCGGACGCCAGGCCACACGGGGTCGAGTGCTTCATGACGGCGGCGGCCGGCTCCGGGAAGTCGCGGACGATGGTCATCGCCGCATCGAGGTCCATCAGGTTGTTGTAAGAGAGCTCCTTGCCGGACAACTGCTCCGCGCTGACCACGCAGGGCTCCGGGCTCCCTGAGCACGTGTGGTAGACGGCCGCGCTCTGGTGCGGATTCTCCCCGTAGCGGAGTTCGCTGACGCGCTCATACTCCAGGTTGAGGAACGCCGGGAACGCCTCGTCCGGCTCCGCTGCCCCGGACAGATACAGGTGGATGGCTTTGTCGTACCGGCGCGTCATGGCGAACGCCTCGACGGCGAGCTTCCGCCGCGCCTCGAGCGGTAGCGTCAGATCGTTCTCTCTCAGCAATCCGAGAATCCAGTCGTACTGGTCCGCCCGACTCACGATGGCTACGTTTGCGAAGTTCTTCGCCGCGGCCCGGAGCAGCGTGACGCCGCCGATGTCGATCTCCTCGAGCGCGTCACCGAGCGTCGAGCTCTCCTTCGCCACTGCTTTCTCGAACGGGTAGAGGTTGACGACGACCATGTCGATGGCCTCGATGCCCTCCCTCTCGAGCGTGGCGACGTGGCTCTCCTTCTCCGGCAGCGACAGAATGGCCCCGTGGATGCGCGGGTGCAGCGTCTTGACGCGACCGTCCAGGATCTCCGGTGCCCCCGTTAGATCCGAGACCTCTCGGCACGGGATCTCCGCGGCGCGCAGGATACGCGCAGTGCCTCCGGTTGAGACTATGTCCACACCCATCTCGGAGAGCGCCTTGGCGAATTCGACGACGCCCGTCTTGTCCGACACGCTGATCAGTGCTCGCTGCATGCTCATCCCGATCCTCTCCCCCCGGCGCCGGTGACGCCGGCCGCCATGACACACTCGTGTGGGTAGCTTCCATCGAAGCAGGCCACACAGTAGTTCTCCCTCGGCGGCGGCGCTGACGCCAGCAGTCCGTCGAAGGACAGGTAGCCCAGCGAGTCGACGCCGATGAACTTCGCGATCTCCGGTACGTCGTTGGCCGACGCGATGAGTTCCCCTCGCGTCGGGGTGTCTATGCCGTAGAAGCATGGGAACCTGATGGGCGGCGACGCGACGCGAAGGTGTATCTCCCTGGCGCCCGCGTCCCTGATCATCCGCATCAGCTTCTGGCTGGTAGTGCCGCGGACGATGGAGTCGTCCACGACCACGTCACTCCTTCCCGCCAGCGTGTCCGCGACGGGGTTGTACTTGATCCGCACGTTCAGGTCGCGCAGCGACTGCTTCGGGTGGATGAACGTCCGTCCGATGTAGTGGTTCCTGATGAGCCCGATCTCGAGCGGGATGCCCGCCGCCTCGCTGTAGCCCATCGCTGCTGAGTTGCTCGAGTCCGGCACGGAGATGACGATGTCGGCGTCCGCGGGGTGCTCGCGCGCGAGGTTCCGCCCGAGATTGCGCCTGACGTGGTCGACCGACACACCGCCGATGAACGAGTCCGGCCTCGAGAAGTAGATGTACTCGAAGATACAGAAGCTCCTCGGACCGCCGGCGGAATCGAGCCGGTGGAACTCCGGTCCCGAGCCGTTCAGCACCACCATCTCACCCGGCGCGATCTCTCTCTCCAGGTCCGCGCCCACGATGTCGAGCGCGCAGCTCTCTGACGCCACGGCCCATCCCCCGCTCTTGACTCTGCCGAAGCACAGGGGGCGGTACCCGCGCGAGTCCCTGACGGCCACGAGTCGGCCGTCTATCATCATCACGAGCGAGTAAGCGCCCTCTATGCCGGCCAGTGCTTCGTTCAGTATCGCCGGTATCTCATCGACGGTGCCTGCGGGTCTCCTGGCATACGCGCGCGCGACCAGGTGGAGG
Source organism: Candidatus Eiseniibacteriota bacterium (assembly GCA_030639555.1). Lineage (GTDB taxonomy): Bacteria > Joyebacterota > Joyebacteria > Joyebacterales > Joyebacteraceae > JALGZG01. The sequence continues at coordinate 6,951 of DAOWCM010000078.1, forward strand.
ATGGTCTCGGTGTCCGTTGTCGTCCTGAAGATGGCCCCCTGCGCCTCGAGCATCCCACGCACTCTCTCGGAGTCGACGAGGGTGCCGTTGTGCGCCGCGCCCAGCGTTCCTCCCCGGAAGCGCACGACTATCGGCTGCGCGTTGGCGAGCCTGCTCTGCCCCGTGGTCGAGTACCGGACGTGCCCGATGGCGACGTGTCCGGGCAGCTTGTCGAAGATCGCCTCGTCGCTGAAGACGCGATTGACGAGCCCCATCTCCTTGTGTTGATACGCCGTCTCACCGTTCCACGTGACGATGCCCGCGCTCTCCTGCCCGCGATGCTGAAGCGCGTAGAGGCCGAGGTACGTCAGCCTCGCCGCGTCCCGGTTTCCGGCGATTCCGAATATGCCGCATTCTTCGTGGAGCACAGTTGTCACCCCTTAGGCCCCTGGGCCGGCTCGGCTACGAAGAGACTCGCTCGAGCACCTCGGTGTAGGCCTCGATAAACCCGCCCATATCCTGGCGGAAGCGGTCCTTGTCCATGATCTCGCCCGTCTTCGCGTCGTGGAACCGGCACGTGTCCGGGGAGATCTCGTCTCCCAGCACGAGTTCGCCGTCTTTGAGCCCGAACTCCAGCTTGAAGTCGACGAGCACCATGCTGCGTTGTTCGAGGAAACTCCTCATGACCGAGTTGATCGTGAGGGCGTCGCTCCTCATCTGGTCGACTTGGCTCTCAGTCGCGAGGTCCATCACCCGGATGTGGTCCTGAGTGATGATGGGGTCGTGCAGGTCGTCATCCTTGAGGTAGAACTCGACGATCGGCGGGTCGAAGCGCTTCAGGGCCTCGATCCCAAGCCGCCTGCAGAGCGAGCCCGCCGCCACGTTGCGCACCACGACCTCGACCCGGAGCATCTCGAGCCGCTCGACGACCATCTCGTTGTCGGAGATCTTCTCGACGAAGTGCGTCCGGACGCCCTTGTCCTTCAGCAGGCCGAACAGGTGTGACGAGATCCTGTTGTTCAGGACGCCCTTGCCCGCGATGACCTCGTGCTTCGTGCCGTCGAATGCCGTCGCGTCGTTCTTGAACTCCTGGATCATGTACTCGGGCGAGTCGGTCTCCCACAGGATCTTCGCCTTGCCCTCGTAGAGCGCCTTCGTCTTCTTCATGCGACGTTCTCCTTCACAGGTTGACGGGTCTTCTCCTCGGCTATACACAACCTCTCGAACACAGTGTCAGCGTGCGCCATGTGTCTGTCGAGGCTGAACGCGTCCTCGACACCCTGCTCTCCCAGTATCTCCAGCACCGTTGTGTCGCGCGACAACGTCTCCCTGAACGACTCGCCCGTCCTTCTCGCCTCCATCGCCGCGGACTGGACGCGGTCGTAGGCCTCGTCTCTCGAGAGCCCGCTCTCGACCAGCCTTGTGAGGACCGTCCCCGAGAACGCGAGGCCACGCGAGGCTTCGAGGTTCTCAAGCATCCTCTCGGGTCTTATGTCGAGCGCCCTGACAATGCCGTCGAACTTCACCGTCATGTAGTGCGCGATGATGGAACTGTCCGGCAGGATGACGCGCTCGACCGATGAGTGCGAGATGTCCCGCTCGTGCCACAGCTCGATGTTCTCCATGCCCGCCAGCGCGTTGCCACGCAGGAGCCTCGGTAGCCCGCTCATCTGCTCGCACTTGACGGGATTCTTCTTGTGCGGCATG
>DAOWCM010000151.1 GCA_030639555.1 Candidatus Eiseniibacteriota bacterium
ATCAAAGAGGCGGGGCTGCTGGCGGCCACATACGAGGTGACGTGGCTCGAGGACCCGGGGCACGACTGGGAGATCTCGGGCAGAATCTGGATGCAGTACGGCCAGGCCGAGTCGGTCATCATCGACTACTCCGAGCAGTCGCTGTACGACGCACTCGGCGCCGGCGAAATCAGCGCTGAGCTCAATGCGTCCGGTGTCACGCTGTTCAACCAGGCACTCGACGACTTCAGGAGCGGCCAGGACCCGGTGCTGTCGTTCTGGATGGACGGCGACGGCTGCGACCCGGCCCCTTCCGGGGACGACAACCTCAACTTCGACTGGACGGCCCGTATCTACATGTACGTGGTCTCGCCGCTCACGCTGGAGGTCCCCGACCTGTTCGAGTAGCCCGGGCCACGTGGCCCGACATCATCTGCGCTGCGGGGCCGCCGGCACGACGCCGGCGGCCCCGCAGTGTACGGACGCCGAGGCACAGCACCTGGACAGGACGAAGGCCGCGGTACCACGCCCCGCCCGGACGAAGGCCGCCGTTTGGCCCCTCAGTCGGCACCTTTGGGAAATCTACTATACATCTGAATGGCAATCACGTAGAATAGGATTGGGTCTGTCCAGGCCACGGGATTCGCGGACAGCAAGCCTCAGGCGCTGCTCCTTGTGACGAGCCACGTCTGCGAGCGAGCGGGGCCGGACCGCCCGGAGCGTCTGCTTATGATCGGCGAGACGGTGAGTCACTATCGAATAACGGAGAAGCTCGGCGGCGGAGGCATGGGCATCGTCTACCGAGCCGAGGACACCAGGCTCCAGCGCACGGTCGCGCTCAAGTTCCTCTCCCCCGAACTCACTCGCGACGAGCGTGCCAAGCACCGGTTCCTCGCGGAGGCTCAGGCCGCTTCCCGGCTCGACCATCCCAACATCTGCACCATCCACGAAATCGAGGAGACCGAGGACGGACAGCTCTTCCTCGTTCTGTCGTGCTACGAAGGTGAGACGGTGAGGGAGCGACTGGAGAGGGGCCCCATGCCCGTCGACGAGGCGATCGGCCTCGCTGTCCACGTCGCCAGGGGTCTGGAGGCGGCCCACGCTAAGGGCATCGTCCACCGGGATATCAAACCAGCCAACATTTTCCTGACGAACGACAACCGGGCGAAGATACTCGACTTCGGTCTCGCGAAGCTCAGCGGGCAGACGAGGATCACGAGGATCGGCAGTACGGTGGGAACCGTTGCCTACATGTCGCCGGAGCAGGCGCACGGTGGCGACGTCCAGGCTTCGACGGACATATGGTCGCTCGGCGTCGTGCTCTACGAAGCCTTGACCGGCGGACTGCCGTTCTCCGGCGAACGACCAGAGTCGGTGCTCTACTCCGTCGTACACGAGGAGCCCGAGCCGCTGGGCGCGCTGCGGCACGACGCGCCGCCGGAGCTCGAGGCGATCGTCGACAGGTGCTTGAGGAAGGACCCCGCCGAACGTTTTGCCAGCGCGGCTGAGCTGGTCTCCGCCCTCGAGCCGCTGGGGCGCGGGCGCACGTCCGGCTCTTCTCTCATTGGGATCGGTTCCACAACGAGAATCCCGGTTCTGCCCACGCGGAGGCGTGGGCTCGTTGTGGCAGCGGCGGTCGTGCTGGTGCTGGCCTGCGTGGGGCTCTTCGCGCTGCCTCAGAGCAGAAGCGTGGTTCGAAGCTGGTTCGGCGGCACGGGGCTGCCGGACCTGAAACAACTGGCGGTCCTCCCCTTCCAGGATGCGGGCGACGACGGGTCGGACGCGGCGTTCGCCGATGGCCTGCGTCACCACCTGACATTCAGGCTCAGCCGGCTCGAGCGGCTCGACCCCAACTTCCGCGTCATCCCCGCGGCCGAGGTGGACAGACACGGCGTCACGACACCCACGAAGGCCCTCGACGTCTCGGGTGCAACGCTCGCACTCACGGGCACAGTCGAGCGCAACGGCGATGATGTCAGCATGGGGCTTGACCTCGTGGATACGCGATCGCGCCGCAGGCTGAGATCCTGGCGGTGCCAGGATAACCTGGCGAACGTCGCCGCGTTTCAGGAGGACCCCGTTGTCGCGACGGCGGACATGCTGGGACTCACCCTCGAGGAGCGGACCCGCCGGACGCCGGCCGCGGGGGGCACTACCGTCCCGAGTGCGTTCGCCGCGTACGTGCGTGGCCTCGGACGGCTGTGGGCCGCGAAGGACGACTCGACCGACCACACGGCAGACGCGATCGCTCTGCTGGAAAGGGCAACGGCGCTGGACCCCGCATTCGCGCTCGCACACGCCGACCTCGGCCGGGCGCACTGGAAGGCGTTCGAGGCGACGAAGGACCCGGAGGAATCGAGGAAAGCGGCGGAAAGCGCGCGGCGCGCGACCGAGCTGGACGACCCCGTGGCTGCCGCTCACGTGACGCTGGGACTCATCGAGGTCCAGGCAGAGGACTACTCCTCGGCCGTTCGGGAGTTCAGGCGCGCGCTCGACATAGATCCGCTCAACAGAGAGGCGCGGCATGAGTTCGCCACGGCAAGCATGTATGCTGGTGACTTCGCTCTCGCCGAGATCACCTTCAAAGAGGCGGTCGAGATCAGGCGGAAGCACTGGTCCGCGCACTACGCCCTGGGATTCTTCTACTACGCGCGGGGTCGAAACGATGACGCGCTGCGGGTGCTGAGCGAAGCCGTCGCACTCGCCCCACGTAACCCGTCGCCCTACACTCTCATCGGCGCCATCTACTACGACACGGACCGGCTTGACGAAGCATGGATCATGATGGAGCGATCTGCGGAGGTAGCGCCATCGTCGAGGGCCTACAACAACCTTGGCACGCTCTACTTCGCCGAGGCTCGCTACGCCGACGCATTGAGGATGTACGAAGTGGCCCTGGAGCTGGACGACACGGGCTACATGACCTGGGGCAATCTCGCGACGGCCTGCGATGTAATGGAGAGCAACGAAGAGCGGGCAACCGAGTGCTACGGCCGTGCCGTCGAGCTCGCGCAGGAGCAGCTCAAGCTCACCCCTCGCGATGCGAATCTCCTGGCGTTGATGGCCTCCTACAGCGCCGAACTCGGCGACACCGCGAGAACACGCGGCCTCTTGAGTAGAACGGTCGAACTCCAGCCCGACGACGATCAGGTGATGTTCTACATCGGCATGACTCACGAGGTCCTGGGCGACAGGGAGGCGGCGCTCGACTGGATCGGCAGGGCGTTGGAGAACGGCTTCTCAGAGGACCTGGTGGAGAGTACGCCCGCACTGCGGGATTTCTGTACCGATGAACGCTACCGGGGCTTGGTCCAGCGCGGTAGCGGCAGATAGCACGGACCCAAGCGGGACCGAGCGCAGGCGCCTGCGCTCGATCCCGACTACAGGAGCCGCTGGAGACGCCCCGCGCTTCGAGCGGGAGGAATGCGGGGCGGAGAGCTCGCGGACTCAGTGCGAAGGATGCGCCTGACTCCGGGACGCTTGAGCCGGCGGAGGTCGACGCGACCTGGTTCATCGCGGAGACCACAGACGGAGTGGACCGAAGGGCCTGAGGCCCGAGGAGGAAGAGATGATCACTCCACCCGTGGAGAAGACGAGGATCGTAGATATCCTCAAGGTACCGGACGCGAAGCAGCCTGGCGGCTTCGCGATGATGATCAAACCAATCGAGGCGAACCCCGGCGATACAATTCACTGGAGGGCCAACGGCAAGGACGGCGGTACAGAGCACGTCCTCAGCATATGGTCCCCGAAACAGGGTCTGTTCGTCACGCCCTTGGTCGCCGTGATGCACGAGGGACCGGTTGCGGCGACGATCTTAGAGACCGCTCCGGACGGTGTCTACGAGTACTGCATCTACGATCACACCGAGCACAAGTTCGTGACCTGCGAGTCGCACCCGAGGATCGAGATCCCGAAGCCCTAGCCGAGGCGTGACCCACGCAGGGCGTCGAATCCCGACGCGGCTCCACCTCCCCACGGCCCACACCGATCTAGCGGGCAGGGACGAACCCGAGCCCTGCCCGAGGTGTGGCATACCTCTAGAATTCCTGAACAAACACTCAACTATCATTGACACAGCACCGTTACATATGATATACTCGCAGTTACGGTGGAACTGGCCAGGCGGACGGAACGCACGTTTCGTCCGGCACTGACGGAGTACGCCTGGCAGGCGGTCGTACCCGAGGATTCCCCTATGCAGAAGTCTCGCAGAACCGGGCGTACCCCGGATCTCGCCGTTGCGGTCGTGGTTCTGGCCACGGCGCTCACCGCGCTTCTCCCCCAGCCGGCGGCGGCCGTCAGGGTCGTCACCTACAACATCCTCAACTTCCCGGGCAGCACCGGCGCCGCCCGCGAGGACGACTTCCGTACCGTCGTCCAGGAACTCGACGCCGATGTACTGGTCGTCCAGGAGATGCTCAGCCAGACGGGTGTCAACCAGTTCCTCAACAACGTACTCAACTACGGCGCCCCGGGCACTTACGCCGCGGGGCCGTTCGTCAACGGCCCCGACACCGACAACGCGCTCTTCTACCGCGTGTCGACGATCGACTTCGTCTCCACCCAGCAGATCTCCACGGCGCTCAGGGACATCTCCGAGTACATCGTCAGACCGGTCGGCTACTCTTCCGCCGACGCCGAACTCAGGGTCTACTCGCAGCATCTCAAGGCCGGCTCCAGCTCTTTGGACCAGTCGAAGCGACTCGCCGAAGCGACGATCCTCCGCAACCACATGAACACATTCCCTGCGGGCGGCCATTTCATGGTCGCCGGGGACCTGAACATCAGGGCCAGCAGCGAGAGCGCGTATCAGAAGCTCGTCGGCAGCGAGGCGAACAACAACGGGCGGGTCAAGGACCCGCTCGATGAGCCCGGCACATGGCACGACAACTACAGCTTCGCCTGGATCCACACCCAGTCGCCTCGCACGACATCGTTCGGCGGCGGTGCGACGGGCGGCATGGACGACAGGTTCGACCAGACACTCATCTCGTACGCCCTCGATGACGGCGAGGGGTTGGACTACATCGCGGACAGCTACGTCTCGTACGGGAACGACGGCTATCACTTCAACATGGCCATCAACTCCGGAACGAACTACGCCGTGGGAAGCATCATCGCCGACGCCCTCCACGAGGCGGCCGACCACCTGCCGGTCTACGCCGACTTTCAGGTACCCGCCCGCATCGACGCACAGACGGCGATGGACTTCGGGGATGCCATCGTGGGTTCGTTTGTCGCGCTTCCGCTGATCGTGGAGAACGTCGCGGTTCCGCCCGCCGACGAACTCGACTACACCCTCGCGGCGCCGGCCGGATTCAGTGTCGCGAGCGGGCCACATGAACTGGCGGTCGGTGCCTCCGCGGACCACGACGTTTCGATGGACACGTCGGCGGCCGGCGTCCTCTCGGGCATACTCACGATCGCATCGGACGACGTCGACTATCCGTCGTGGAGCGTGGCGCTGTCGGGCACGTCCCTGGATCATGCCGTTCCATCTCTCAGCGACTCCGGGGTCCTCCTTACCGATACTCTGGACTTCGGCGCTCACGGAGAAGGTGAGTTC
>DAOWCM010000364.1 GCA_030639555.1 Candidatus Eiseniibacteriota bacterium
GGATTTGTCATCGGGGTTGTAGAATACGTTCCTGCCGTCAGCGATGAGCGACTGGTGCAGGTGCATGCCGCTGCCGTTCTCGCCGTAGATGGGCTTCGGCATGAACGTAGCGTGCACGCCCGCCTGCAGGGCGATCTCCTTGATGACCAGTTTGGAGAGCATTACGTTGTCGGCCGCCGCGAGAGCGTCGCAGTACTTGAGGTCTATCTCGTGCTGGCTCGGAGCGACCTCATGGTGCGAGCACTCCACGTGAATACCCAGCGAGTCGAGCGCGATGATGGTCTTCTTGCGAAGCGCCTCGCCCAGGTCCGGAGGCGTGAGGTCGAAGTAACCCGCGCTGTCCAGCGGGCGTGGATTCTCATCGTTCGTGAAGTAGAAGTACTCGAGCTCCGGGCCGATGTTGAACGTCCAGCCGCGCTTCTCCACCAGTCCCAGCACGCGCTTGAGCGTCGACCGTGGGTCGCCCGCGTAGGGAGTTCCGTCGGGCTCGAGTACGTCGCAGAAGAGCAGCGCTTCCTCGCCGCCGTCGTTCCAGGGGAGCACCTTGAACGTCGACGGATCGGGCATCGCTATCATGTCGCTCTCGTAGATCCTGGTGAATCCCTCGATCGACGAGCCGTCGAAGCCCTTCCCGTTGTCCAGTGAATCCTCGAGTTCGTCGCTGGTGATTGTGACGCACTTCGGGAATCCAACGATGTCGCAGAAAAGCAGGCGGATAAAGCGGATGCCGCGCTTCGCGACGGTCGCGAGCACTTCTTCTTTCTTCATCTCTGTCTCCTTGGGCGGCGGCTGCCTGGGTGGGATAGATGGGCGCCATGGTAGTGTGTGTGGGGCTCATGTTCAAGGGATTTGCTGGCCACGATGGGAGAAACTGCCCGCTCTGGCCTTGCGTCGTCCGGCATGCTCGTTTAGAATGCGCGAGAGGTAACCGACAGGGGGAATCGACCTGACGCAATGTGGAGGCACGCATGCTGTCCAGCATCATGGCACTGGTACTCGTGGCGATAAGAATCCCCGGGCTTCACAGCGACGAGCTGCCGTTCGACGCCGCACGAACCGCAACGACCGTCGCGTTCATCACGGTTCCTCTAGGTGTCCTGCTGCTGCTTCTCGCGCGCGACTTCTGGAGGGGCAGGTATCTCGGTCTCGTGGCCGGATACAAGGACTACGGGGTTGCTAATCCAAGGCGGATGGGGCGCTTCGTGGGGATGCTGGTCGGTGTCCTCGGCATCTACCAGATCATCTTCCCGATGACCGTGCGGTTCTGGGCGCAGGGCGCGTTCGTTGCGTACGTTTTCATCATCGTGGGGATAGGTCTCGCCCTGGTCATCGGCGGCGGGTACTTCGAGCGCGGCTAGCGCCGGGCGAGCCGGTTCCACAGCTTGGTCCCGCGGGGTGCAAGAGCGGTTCTGCAGTGTGCTACCCGGTCCCTCCGGCTTCTTCCAGGCGCTTCCCGTACTGCTTCTCGTAGTATTCTAGAAACTCACCTGACTTGATCGGCTGCCACCAGCCCGGGTTCTCCACGTACCACCGGACGGCGGAAAGCACCGCCCCCTCGGCGTCGAACGACGGTTCCCAGCCCAGGGCCCTGAGCTTCGTCGAGTCTATCGCGTAGCGGAAGTCGTGGCCCTCGCGATCCTCCACGTGCACGATGAGTTCCTCAGGTTTGCCCAGTTCTCTCAGGATCAGCCGGGCCATGTCGATGTTCTTCATGTGGTTCCCGGCGCCGATGTTGTAGGTCGCACCCGGCTCGCCACCATCCATCACGCATTCGATCCCCGTGCAGTGGTCCAGGACGTGCGTGTAGTCGCGTTCCTGCTCTCCGCTGCCGTAGAGGGGAAGGGGCTTGTCCTCGATGGCGTTGGTTGTGAAGAGCGGGATGACCTTCTCCGGGTACTGGTTGGGGCCGACGTTGTTCGCGCCTCGGGTGATCAGAACCGGGAAGCCGTAGGTCGTGAAATACGAGTGCGCGAGAAGCTCCCCGCCCGCCTTGCTCGCCGAGTACGGGTTGCGCGGATTCATCGGGGCGTCCTCCGTGAACGGCTCGCCGGTCGTGACTCCGTAGACCTCGTCGGTGCTTATCTGAACGAACCGCTCGACGCCGTGCTCGCGCGCGGCCTCCAGGAGCACGTGGACGCCGAAGATGTCCGTCCTGAGAAATCCTGACGGGTCGCCTATCGACCGGTCGACGTGTGTTTCCGCGGCGAAGTTCACCACTGCCCGGACGCCCTGCATGACATCCCCTACGACGTCGCTGTCGCAGATGTCGCCCTTGACGAAGCTGTAGCGTGGATCGTTCTCGACGTCCCGCAGGTTCTCGAGGTTGCCCGCGTAGGTGAGCTTGTCGAGGTTGACGATCTCGCAGTCGGAGTGGTGCGAAAGGTACAGGCGGATGAAGTTGCTGCCGATGAAGCCTGCGCCGCCCGTGACCAGGATTTTCATGTGGCCTCCCGTGGGGTTCGTCGTGTACGGATTCTCTCTGGGCATTCTACGCCCGCCCGCGACGTTCCGCCACCCCAAAAGGCCCGTGGCGTAGGCAGGACACGCGTGGTATCATGAGTGTGAGACATGTCAAGAACCGTTAGTATTCAGCCGACGGGA
>DAOWCM010000177.1 GCA_030639555.1 Candidatus Eiseniibacteriota bacterium
CGCGGCCCGGAGGGCCTCGTCATAGCGGCCGCTCTCGATCTCGACCCTCGAGAGGACCACGTTGGCCTCGGCCCAGACCGAGGTCTCGCTCTCATCGAGTTCGAGATCGTCGAGCTTCGCGCAGTTGTTCCGTGCGTTCCGGAAGTCACCAAGACCCAGATGGCACTTCGCGATGCGAACGAATAGTCCCGCGGCTTCGGTGTCGGAGAGTTCTGCACCTAGTTCACCAGCACCTGCCTGAGTGAAGTAGCCGAGCGCGTCCGAGTAGCTGTCAGAATCGAGATAGACGTCTCCGAGTCGGATGGCCGTCAGCGTCGCATCCCGCGCGCTGCGCGATTCCATCGCCTTTCGGAACGCCTCCAGCATCTCGCGTTCCCGCTTATCGTCCGGTCGCTGACTTGCCAACGCAGGCCCCGCAGTCAGACTGCCGTTCAGGTCCTTGCCGCGGCTACAGCAGCATCACGAGGAAACCGAAGAGGATCTTGAGCTCGAGGCGAAGCATGCCAAGACGTCCGAGCATGCGGGCTTCGTCGCCCATGCCACCGTTCTCTTCGTCACCGCCGCCGTCTTCCGGTTCGTCGTCGCCGCCGGTAGGTTCGGCGTTGCCCCAACGGTCGTCGTCGCCGCCGTCGAGATCCTCGCCGTCGTCACCATCCTTGAAGGTGGTGAGAGTCGTCACGCTCTCGCCTGTGACGGACGGGCGCTGCAGCGTCGCTGAGCCTGCAGGAATGCTGCAGAGGCCAAGGCTCAGCGCGAGGACCACAAGCAGGGCGAGAATTCGTCTTCCGCTCACTGCCTTCCTCCTTGTGGTTGCTGTCTGGGAATACCCAAACGAATAGCACTACACACGAACTTGCGTCTTAGTAATACTCTCGTCGCCGGGATTGATGCGCCAATACTCCGCCCGGCGGCGGATTGACGCCACTACAGTGGGGGTGTCCGGTAGGCAACTACTTACCCGAGGCCATTCTACCACGATGGGGCGCGACCGGTCAAGAACCGTTCTCAGGTAAACCGAAAGGCGCTCAGGAACGGCTCATCCCTACCCTATATGACACGTGGCAAACCCCCGCGTTTAGGCGCCGCTCGAAGACCGGGCTCACAGCAGGAAATCGTCCATGTCCGAGTCGCGCTTCTTCGGACGCTGCACCGCGGGGCGCTCGTCGGTCCGCGGCCGCTGCCGCCGCACCGCGGGGCGCTCGTCGGTCTCGTCGGCCCGCGGCCGCACCTTCCCCCGGCGTCCACCACCGCCGGAGCTCCTCATGATCCCGAGTCCCCGCCCACGCCGCTTCACAGGCCGGATCCCGACAAGCGCCGGCTCGGTGCCGGCGTCTTCATCGGTGGTCGCGGGCCCGCCGCTCTCAAGAACCCCTGCGTCCTCAGCCCAGCGGGCCATCAGCTCGATGAAGTCACGCAGATTGCGGTCGCCCGCCTCCCAGTTCGCCTGGTACCAGACCCACCGGCCGTCCTTCTCTTCGACGGCAAGGCCGGCGTCCTTGAGCTTCCGCAGGTGGTACGAGACCTGGGGCTGCACGAGTTCGAGCTCCGAGACTATCTGCGACACGTTCTTCCTGATGCCCAGGATCGCAAGGAAGACTCTGAGGCGTGTGCTGTCGCCGAGCTCCTGGAGTGCCGAGAAGGGTCGTGCCATCAGTTCATCCTATTGGGGTCATCTGTCGGGGCCGACACTGATAGAGCTAGCACCGTCCGGCGAACCAGTCAAGTGCAATGACGCGGCGCGTCTGCAGCCACGCGGATGACCGCGCCAAATAGCTGTTCCTGCGAGCGGCCCCAGCGTTCTAGAATGGTCGGAACAGAACATGCACAGATGACGAGAAAGGAACCCGCGCCCGCGCGAGGCCGATGACGCCCGCACGACGGCAGCGTGTGTTCACTCCGGAGGCAATCACCGTGCGGAAACAGCGTCCATCCAAGCCCGTGCGAAAACAACGTCCATCCAAGCCCGACCTGAGGCGGAAAAAGCGTCCATCCAAACCTGTGCGAAAAGAGCGTCCATCCAAGCCTGTGCGAAAACAACGTCCATCCAAGCCCGACCTAAGGGGGCTCTCGCTCGACGAGCTCAAGTCGTTCATCCTGAAGCTGGATGAGCCCGCCTACCGCGCCGGGCAGATCGCGGACTGGGTGTTCAAGAGGGGCGCGCGCAGCTTCGACGAGATGACGAATCTCTCGAAGGCTCTGCGAGAGCGCTTGTCCGAGAAAGCTGTCCTCTCCTGCGCCAGGGTAGTTGAGACACGCACGTCCGAGGTCGACGGGACCCGGAAGCTGCTGCTCGAATACGCGGGCCGCACACGCATCGAGGCCGTGCTGCTCAGGGACGACGAGAGGATCACAGGGTGCGTCTCTACGCAGGTCGGCTGCAAGTTCGCGTGCTCGTTCTGCGCGACCGGCGCGATGGGATTCAAGCGCAACCTCACGGCCGGTGAGATCGTCGACCAGATGATCTCACTCAGAGAGACCGCGGCTCCGGATCGGCTCGGCAACGTGGTCTTCATGGGAATGGGTGAACCGTTCGACAACTACGACAACGTCATGCGCGCCATCAGGATCGCGAACGCGGAGTGGGGCTTAGGGATAGGCGCACGCCGCATGACCGTCTCGACGGCCGGGCATGTGCCGGGCATACGGAAGCTCGCCGAGGAGGGATTGCAGGTCCATCTTGCGGTCTCGCTCAACGCCCCGGTGCAGGGGCTGCGCGCCACGCTGATGCCCATCGCGGACCGCTACTCGCTGACCCAGCTCTTGGGCGCGATCGAGCACTACTCGGAGCGCACGGGGCGCCGGGCGACGCTTGAATACGTGCTTCTGCGAGACTTCAACGACTCGCCCGAGATGGCCGACGCGCTCGCGGAGATCGCGCGAAGGCTCCTATGCAAGGTCAATGTCATATGCTATAATCAAACTACGGACTCAGTATTCGCACCCCCTACCGATCGAACGGTCGAGAGCTTTCTCTCGCAAGTGAGAAAGCGTTGCCCGACCGTCGTGAGGAGAGTGAGCCGCGGCAGCGACATCGCCGCGGGCTGTGGGCAATTGTGCGTCCCCCGCGACGGGACATAACGACGGCGACCGGACGGCGCCCCGGAGCGCGCGGTTGAGCCTCTGGTAATGAGTGCAATGAACAAGCTAAGGACTATCATCGCAGCAGGAGCAGCAGCGGCCCTCGTCTCCACGTGTGCGGCGGCAACGGATTCGCCGGCCGGCGAGAGCGCCGAGCTGAAACTCGAGCGCCTGGTCATCGAAATCGAGAACGTCCTGCCCCCGTCGTGGCAAGTCATCGAATCCGGCATCGGAGAGCTGCCCATCGGGTGGACGGGTCCGGAGACCGGCCTCTACATCATGGTCGAGGACACGAGCACTCGCTTCTTCCACCACAGCGGCTTCCACTACTACTCGTTCTACAGGATCTGGCTGATGCCTCCGGGATGGGAAGGCGAGATGCGGCACACGCCCTACGTCGCCGACAGCGCGCCGGCGTTCCTGCTCGGTCTGAGCGATGACCATGTCGCGCTCTATCACACGGCCGGCGGCAATGTCTGGAACGACGGCCCGGCCGCGTTCTGCTCCACGCTCGGGCTGGACACTATCCGCTACACCGACCTGACGCGGCGCGTGGTCGACCTCGAGATCGAAGAGCGATTGACCGATGCCGCCCCGGCCACCGGTGACCGCGGGAGCGAGCTCTCCCGGCACTCGATGGCCAGCTCGTTCGAGATGAACCCCTACAGGATAGTCGGGCTGGCCGGCGACGGACCGAACCTGTACCTCGAGTACGTGTTCGGGAACGAAGGGGGCCCGAACGAGTCACAGCTCGCGGTCCTTACCGAGCAGCTCGCTGGGAGCGTCTTCCAGAGGTTCCCGGAGGTCGAGTCGCTCTATCTTCGCCGTTGCACGCGCGACACCTTCACTGATACCATCGTCAATCGCGATTAGCTAAACTTCCACTACGATCGCAGGGTCACACATTACGAGAGTCGGCGCTGCCGGCTGTTTGTGACCGTGCCCCGGCGGCACCGGTTCCGTGTGTCCGCGGTCCGCTGACACTGGCTTGGCTTGACCACGTCATGGAGGATGACAATGCCCGCGTGGAGGAAGACACTTCTTGCGTTGCTCACCCTGGCCCTCATGGCCCTGACCTTCCCGACTGCGGCGCTCGCGGACGAGCACGACGCGTTCATCGAGCTGTCCACCGGCGACCTCACCAACTTCGAGATCTGGGAGGACAGCTACTTCAGCCCGACCGGCAACATCTACTACAACCGGGTGGACGGACTTCTGCTGTACATGGGGGCGCGGTACCGCTCGGAGTCCCGCCTTCATCCGAGGCTCAGGGCCGTGTGGGGGTGGCCGTCCGCGCGCTCCGGCTCCTATTATCGGGTGGACATCGAGCAGCCGGTTTTCAGCCAGGACAGCTTCTCGTTCGGCGTCAACCTCTACGACAGGAGCTCGTGGAACCTCGAGGACGAGGAGGCCATCTCGGACTTCGACAACAACATGCACGCGCTGTGGGCGAGAATCGACGACCGCGACTACTTTCGCCGCAACGGCGTGACCATCTTCGCGCGTCACAAGGCGACACCGGAGCTGACGCTCAAGGGCGAGTACCGGTCGGACAAGCTGAGCTCTCTCTCGGAGAGCCAGAGCGTCTGGTCCGTTTTCGGGGGAAGCAACGACTGGCGCGAGAACCCGGCGCTCATGGTCGGCGTGCTCGAGGACGCGCGCGAGTTCGATGGCACGATGTCGAGCTACCTCTGGTCGGCCGAGTACGATTCCCGCGACGAGGACAGGACGACGGGCTGGCGGGCGCGCGGCATCGGCGAGTACGGCGGCGGGGCCGTGGGCGGTGACTACGAGTTCACGAAGCACATCTTCGAGGCCCTGAAGCTCATTCCGATCACGTCC
>DAOWCM010000147.1 GCA_030639555.1 Candidatus Eiseniibacteriota bacterium
CATCCAGCGAGTCGCCTCGGCGGCGAGCTTGAACCGATCGGGACCCTGCCACATGCCCTTGACATTGAACTGCCACTTGTGGAATCGGTTCGGGTAGGCGTTGTCGATCGCCTTGTACGGCGACCAGTCGAAGCAGCTGCCGAGCATCCAGGTGAGACCGTTCTCGTAGAACAGCTTCTTGTGAATCGTCCGCGGAATGTCCACCACGGCTATGCCGAGCTTATCCTCGAGAAGGTACCTCGTAATGATCGCGGCGCGTGACCGACCCGTCTCACCTTGAAAGAAATTGTTGGGGAAACGCCGTCTCCGCCCGCCGAACACTTCCTCGTATGTCTGGATGACCTCGGTGCGCTCAAGCCCGGATGCGGTTTTCTCGGTATCCAGCCTTTTCAGCTCCGTGACCATAGTCCCTCCAGTCTACAGTTCGGACAACTGACAAAGCCGTGACGTAATCGTGAGAGAACGTTGCCCTAGTTTCACAGTTTATACCACGTGTCAACCACGCAGGCCGAACATATCATCTCCGGTAAAACCTGTCAAGCCAATAGTGCGGCAAAGCACAATTACGTCGCTTTCTGGCGAGGCTCCTGCGGGGTCCCCACATCGAAACTGGCCGCTGTTCGCCGTCGGCATGGACTCTCCACCGACCAGGCGCAGGAAGCCGGCGCCACAGGAGCACGCCTGCGCTCCGCGCTCCCATCCGAGTGCCCGGCGCACGCGCCCGGCGACTCGCCCCAGCCTGGCGCCTCGCGGGACTGCCGCCACCGGCCGAGTGAGCAGTCGTTCGCTGCCGGACGCGGCTTTGTGTGCCGCTAAGACACGGTCTAGAATGAGCTTGACAACGCTATGGACCGCTCATATGTTAGCCGGGAACTGGGTCCTCTTGGACTCGGGAGGATTGTTGGACGCAGACGGGAGGCCCATGGCTGAGCAGAAGAAGCAGATCAACGTGGAACTCCGGGACGAGGAGGCTGAGGGCATCTACGCGAATTTCGCGGCCATCACCCACTCCCCCGCTGAGTTCGTGATGGACTTCATCAGAGTCCTGCCCGGCACGAAGAAGAGCAGGGTCCACGCCCGCCTCGTGATGGCCCCGCAAAATGTCAAGGCCTTCGTAAGGGCACTCCAGGACAACATCGCCAAGTACGAGGAGCGGCACGGCGAGATCAAGTCGTCGGGGCAGACGCCGCCTGAGAAGCAGATAGGGTTCCAGTAGAACCCGGGACCCGACAGATGAGAGGTCAGTGAGGAACTGCCGGGGCGCGTGCGGGTCGTGGCACCGGGAACCCGGGGACAGAGGGTATGACTGCCTTGAAGCGCCGACGGGGGTCAGAAACCCCCGAGAATCCAAGAGGGGGGTGAAAACACGAGTAGACCAGAGCGAGTCCTGTGAGTGGGACTCGGCGAGGTCAGGTGTTCGGAACATCACCGTTTCAACCAGGAGGAGTTACGATGATGCGTCTCATACTTGCGGTGGCACTGGTCATCGCTCTCGCGATGAGCGCAGGCGCCTACGACGAGCTCTACAGCAACGACACGGCCGCGACGCACTATGCCGGCGACTTCGGTATCGACCTGAGCTTCTTGTTCTTCGTGGGCGACAGCAGCTACGACAGGGACGGCGAGAGCTACGACTGGCACGCCGATAGGAAGTACACCGGCAAGTGGTTTCCGCTCGACATCTACTACGGTGTCATGGACGGGTTTGATATCGGCGTCACTCCCATCTTCAAGATGGACAAGGTCACCCGGTGGACCGGGAATCCCGAGCTCTCCGGCACGGGCATCGGCGACACCTGGATCTGGGCGAAGTACGGGTTCCTGCCCGATCCCATGCTGACTGCACGTGTGGGATTCAAGCTCGCGACCGGTGTCAACGCAGAGGATGCCGACGTAGACGAGCTGCCGCTCGGGTCGGGCCAGATGGATATCGACGGCGCCCTCCTGTTCGGCGTCCCGGCCGGTTCGGGCTCGTTCGACGCGGCGCTCGGCTACCGCTACAGGATGGCCCAGACGATCGATGAGATCGACCACAAGCCCGGCAGCGAGTTCCACTTCTTCGCGGGCTACACGTACTTCCTCGGTGACGCGATGAACCTCCGTCTCGGCGCCGACGGCTACTTCGGAGGCGAACCGACGGAAGACGGAGAGCCGATCGACGACCCCCAGCCTGACGATCCGGACGCGGTCGAGACCGGGTCGAGCGTCGTCTACATCAACCCGGGCGTCGACTACATCATGGACAACGGCGTGGTCCTAGGCTTCGATGTGCACTACCCGCTCATGGGCACCAACATTGAATACGCCACGTGGGGCGTCGGCCTCTCGGTCGGGTGGGGCAACTAGCAGCCCGCTCCACGGCGCAGCAGCAGACGTACCAGGAAAGGAGCCGCCCGAGGGCAGCTCCTTTCTTCGTACTGCGTTTGTCGCTATCCGCGCCTCATTCGCGGCCGGCGCCGGTGCCGCTCATCACTGCTCGCCGCCAGTGCGGCGCGACCGGCCGTCCTGAACCCCGTGTTCCTGCCCGTGCGAGACGGACCCATCCCCCTGCGGAGGGCTCGTCTTCCACCGTCTGTGCATCCAGAAGTAGTGGTCGGGGTACAGACGGATAGACGCTTCGAACTCCTTCGTGTAGCCCTGCGTGAAGATCCTGACCCTCTCGTCCAGCGGGAGGTCTTCCGGAGGGCGCGCGACGGCTTCGCCGACGACTACCTCGTGCGCTCCCGCCGCCCGCCTCACGACGAAGGCGGGCAGGAGCGCCGCCCCCGTGCCTGCGGCCATGCGCCCGGGGCCGTACGGCGTCGAGGCCGGCTTCCCCAGGAAATCGACGAAGACCCCGTTCTTGCCCGCGTCCTGGTCCGACAGCATCGCGACGATCCTGTTCCTGCGCAGGGCGCGCAGCACGCCCATCAGATTGCCTGTCACCGGGACGATCTCCCCGCCGAACCGCGCGCGCAACCGGTTCATGAGCCCGTCGACCAGGATGTTGTGCTGTTCTCCCACCAGGAAGGTCATGGGATAGCCCAGGCGGGCAAGCGTGGCCAGGATCTCCCAGTTTCCGAAGTGCCCGGCGACGAGTATGGCCCCCTTGCCACCAGCAAGCGCCGCATCGAGATGCTCCCCACCGGTGACGGTGATGAGCCTTTCGATGTCGCGCTGCGTCAGTCGTGGGAAACGGGCGTACTCGAACGTCATGCGTCCGAAGTTCCTGTACGACTCGCGCGCGATCTCAAGACGCTCATCACGGTCGAACCGGTCGCCGAAGACCCGCTCGAGATTCCCCATGGCGACGTCGCGCCGCAGCTTCAGGACCATGAATGCGAAACTACCGAGGGAACCCCCGACGGCCCGCGCCGCTCCGGCAGGCAGTGCGCAGATGACCGCCTGAACCGCCCGCGCCGCTCCGTACTCGAGCCTGTGCTGGAACGTGGTCTTTCTGTTTCTCGACATCGGCACCCCTTGGCCACGACCTGTTGGGACCCTGCACGCGCCACGCACGCGAGCCCCTCTCCGCGCAGGCCCTTCTCTACCGGATCACGCGAACTTGCTGGCCAACCAGGAGAGCCTGACCTCCACGGCGTCCTCCGGGCACACCTCGTGGCAGCACAGGCACTCGACGCACTTCTTCCGATCGACGACGGGACCCGTCTCGGTCATTTCGATCGCATCGACGGGACAGCTCCTCACACACAGCGCGCAGGCTTCGGCGCGGCAGCCGCGCTCCTTCGACATCTCCGGGTAAACCCATATCCAGGGTCGGAGTGCCTTGACGATGGGGCCGGGGATCAGGTTGAGCATCGTGGTGCCCGGCAGCTCGAAGCCCTCTAGGTCAAAGCTCGCGGGATCCTCCCCGACGATCTCGATGTCCTCCCGCCTCGCGGTCCCGAGACCCCTCTCGGCGGCGAAGCGGATGGTGGAAGCCTGCCCGTCCCGGTATCCCATCATTCCGGCGACGACCGTGTCCACTGCCACGGGATCCGTGCCGCCGATGATGGCCCCGACCGTCCTGGGCCTCCCGCCGGAGGGACCGTTCCCCTCCATGGCGACGACCGCATCCATGATGTGTAGCCTGGGCCGGACCAGAGAGTAGACATCCACGAGGTGTCTGCTGAACGGCACGGGTCTGGGCGCGATGTTGTGCAGACGGCTCTTCCCGAACCCCGGTATCACACCGAACATGTTCTTGATGCACCCGGTGTAGAGCGTGAGCACGTGTGTCTTCATCTTCGGCAGACCGATGATAGCGTCGGCTTCGAGCACAGGCTTGGCGATCATGTAGGATCTGAGCTCGCCCGCGACCTCGCTCGCTCCCGACGCCTCGAAGTTGATGAGAGGCGTGCCGGTCCGCTCGGACAGGTCCTTGAGTCCGGTGTTTCGCCACAGGCGCTCGATCCCGCGAAGCGCTCCTCCGGGACTGTCGCCCATCGAGGGCTCGCCTCCCGCTTCTCTGACTTCCTTGATGACGGCCTCGATCACCGCGGGGTGCGTGGTTATCGCCCGCTCGGGCTCCTTCGCGGAGAGAAGGTTCGGTTTGAGGAGGACCTTCTCACCGGGAGAGATGAACCGGGACATGCCCCCCAGGTGCCCGAGAACCTCGCCGACGGCTCTCGACACATCGCCGGGCTCGTAGGTCGCGCATCGCGCTATGGCCACCGTTGCTGTTCGTTCTGCGCCCATCCCTCTTCCTTCCACAGACTCATGACCTCTTCGCACGCGTCGCGCGACATCTCGCTCTGCTACCCAGAACGAAGCGGCCGCCCGGCGAAGGCTCGGCCTCGCCGGCCAGCTCCAGTTTCAGAAGCGCGGACAGCACCACCGCCACGGGCGCCCCCGTCCCCGCTACGAGCTCATCCACCGAAACAGGCGTGAGCGACAACAGTGACAGCACTCGCCGGTGCAGCGAAACGTTCCCGCGCCCGCCCGCCGACGCCTCCTCGCGCCCGGCGCCGGGCGCCGGCCGCTCTCCGGGAGCCACCGCATGACGCGCCATATCATCGGAGAGCGCGCCGCTCGTGCTCGTCCAGTCCGACCTCACCACCGGGAACGGTCCCCATGCCCGCTCAAGTTCGTCGAGCACGTCTCCCGCGTCCTCCGTGAGCTTCGCCCCCGCCTTTATCAGTCGATTGGGCCCCGCGGACAGAGGCTCGTCCACCGGACCCGGCACGGCGAAGACCTCTCTCCCCTGCTCGAGCGCCCGCGCCGCCGTTATGAGCGCCCCGCTCTTCGCAGCGGCCTCCACCACGACGACGCCGGCAGACAGGCCCGAAATGATACGGTTGCGTCTCGGGAAGCACCCCGGTCGGGGTTCCGCCAGCATCGGAAACTCGCTCACCAGTGAGCCACTCGCCGCGATGTCTCGTGCAAGCCCCGCGTTCTCGGGAGGATACACGGTGGCGAGCCCACAGCCCATGACCGCGACGGTCCGCCCTCCGGCATCGAGCGCTCCCTCGTGCGCTCTCGTGTCCGTACCGCGCGCCAGCCCGCTGACGACGGTCAGCCCCGCCCTGACAAGGTCGGCCGCGAGCTCCGTCGCGACCGCGGCCCCACGCGGTGTCGGCGTCCTGGTGCCGACCACACCGATCATCGGCGCGAGACCGCCCAGGGTCTCGCCCGACACGAAGACGCCGACCGGAGCGTGCGCGATCTCCAGCAGGACGTCCGGATAGTCGTCGTCTCCCGGGAGCGCGAACCGGGCCCGGGCCCGCCGGGCCAGCTCCAGTTCG
>DAOWCM010000165.1 GCA_030639555.1 Candidatus Eiseniibacteriota bacterium
CCGACGACGTCGGGGAGAACCGTCAGGATGATCGCGCGATTCCGACCTGACGTCCCGATCCTCGGCTGCGCCCACGATGTGCTCAATCGCAAGAAGCTTCTCATGAGCTTCGGGGTCTGCCCAGTGAACGTCGGCAGAATGGCCGAGGGCGAGGATGCACTTCTCCGTGACACCGAGAGCGTCTTCAGGGCATGCAGCGATATACTCAAGTCTCAAGGAATGCTCGAAGCCGGCGACCTCGTGGTGTGGACGGCGGGTAGCTCACTCTTCGTTCCTGGAACCACGAACCTCATAGAGATTCGCAGGATCGAGTAGAATTCCGGGCGTCGGGGAGCGGGGGGATTGGCGCGACTCCGGCCTGCAGAGGGAAGGACATCCACACATGCAGATTCTCGTCATACTCTGTCTCGCTTTCCTCCTTGCTGCGGTCGTGCTGCTGGTGGTCCTCGTGCGCAGGTCGGGAGGTGAGGGTTCGGGCGTGGAGCAGGCCGTGCGCGACGAACTGAGGGCCGCACGGGAAGAGTCAGCCGGCACCGCTCGCGAGTTGCGCAAAGAGGTGGCCGACTCACAGACGGCGAGCGCGGCGCTGGTCGTCAATATGATCGGGGAACTGGGGAAGGGGCAGGGTGACGCGCTTGCGTTGGTGACGAAGGAGATCAAGGAGCTCGCGGGCGGGAACGAGACCCGGCTGGACCAGTTGAGAGCGACCGTCGACGAGAAGCTCAAGGAGCTGAGGGAAAGCAACGAGGCCAAGCTCGAGGAGATGCGCAGGACCGTCGACGAGAAGCTGCAGAAGACTCTCGAGAGCAGGCTGGGCGAGTCCTTCAAACAGGTGAGTGAGAGGCTTGAGGCCGTCCAGGCCGGGTTGGGAGAGATGCGGAGCCTGGCGGCGGGCGTGGGTGACCTGAAGAAAGTGCTCACCAACGTCAAGACCCGCGGCATCCTGGGGGAGGTCCAGCTCGGCGCCATCCTCGAGGAGATCCTCACTGTCAGTCAGTACGACACCAACGTGCGGACCAAGCCCGACTCCGCAGAGAACGTGGAGTATGCGGTCCGGCTCCCCGGTCCGGGCGAGGACTCGGACAAGTGCGTGTGGCTTCCGATCGATTCGAAGTTCCCGCAGGAGGACTACCAGAGGCTTGTTGATGCCTCCGAGCTCGGTGACGCGGACGCAGTGAAGGTGGCCACAACCGGTCTCGTGAGGTCCGTCAAGAACTCCGCGAAGGATATCAGCGAGAAGTACCTGAGCCCACCGGACACGACGGACTTCGCCATCATGTTCCTGCCGACGGAGGGCCTCTACGCCGAGGTGCTGCGACAGCCGGGGCTGCTCGACGAGCTGATGCGGACGCACAGGATCGTGGTTGCGGGTCCGACGACGCTCGCCGCGATACTGAGCAGCCTGCGCATGGGCTTCCGAACGCTGGCCATCGAGAAGCGGTCGAGCGAGGTCTGGCAGGTCCTGGCCGCCGTGAAGACCGAGTTCGGGAAGTTCGGCGAGAAGCTCGACAAGCTCAGAGGACACCTCGACCGTGCGCGGAAGACGGTCGACGAGACCGGCGTCAGGACCAGGGCCATGGAACGGAAGCTCAGGGACGTCGAAGAGCTGCCGGACTCACAGTCCGAGGACATCCTGAAGCTGGACGCGACCGCGGTTGAGGACGCAGAGATCATGGACGACGAAGCGACGGGCGACGAGGACTGACGAGGACAGCTGACGAGGTCAAGGAGGGCGCTTGCTGACACTGGGCTCTCAAGCTACGGGCCGCCGAGACGGCGCCGAGTTGGATCCGCTTGCGCGAGAGGGGAAGCTCCGCAAGGAACTCGGGCTTCTGGCTATCTTCTGCATCGCGTCCGGGGCGATGATAAGCTCCGGGCTCTTCGTGCTGCCCGGCATCGCGTTTGCCGCGACGGGGCCCTCTGTCGTCCTGGCCTATCTCCTCGCCGGCGTTCTCGCGATTCCTGCGCTCTTCAGTAAGGCCGAACTGGCCACGGCCATGCCGAAGGCCGGAGGTTCCTACTTCTTCATAGAGAGAAGTCTGGGTGGCGCCTTCGGTACGATCGGCGGAATGGCCGCCTGGCTGTCGCTGACGCTCAAGACCGCGTTCGCGCTCGTCGGTATGGGGTCGTTCGCCGTATTGCTCTTCCCTGACATGTCTGTGCTGGATATCAAGCTGCTCGCCATAGCTCTGTGTCTCGTGTTCATGGCCATCAACCTGTTCGGGACCAGGCACGCGGGGAGACTCCAGTCCGGGCTCGTCCTGGCGCTTCTTGCCGCGCTGGCCTATTTCGTGTTTCGCGGGCTCCCGTCCGTGGAGGCCGCCCGTTTCGAGCCGTTCATGCCGAAGGGGTCAGGCGCCGTCTTCGCAACCGCGGGCCTCGTGTTCGTCTCCTACGGTGGTCTGACCAAAGCCGCGAGCGTGGCGGAGGAGGCCAGGAACCCCGGGCGCAACATCCCACTCGGCATGATTCTCGCGTTTGTTGTCGTCACGGCGTTCTACGGGCTGGCTATCTTCGTGACCGTGGGCACGCTCGACGCGAGCGCGCTCGCCGGGTCTCGCACGCCGCTCTCGACCGCGGCGGCCTCATTCGCCGGCACCCCCGGCCTCCTCATACTGGCCATCGCCGCCCTGGTTGCGTTCATCACCACGGGCAACGCCGGGATCCTCTCGGCGTCGCGGACGCCGATGGCGATGAGCAAGGACGGCCTCCTGCCGAGCTTCCTCGGCAGAGTGAACCGGCGGTTCGGAACGCCCCACTACGGCATCTTGGCTACTGGCGCCATCATGATCGTCGCGATCGTCGCCCTTGACCTTGTCACTCTGGTCAAGGTCGCATCAACGATGAAGATAATCCTGTTCCTGCTCGTGAATCTCGCGGTCATCATGATGCGCGAGAGCCGGATACAGCACTACCGCCCGACGTTCCGCTCACCCCTCTATCCCTGGGTCCAGGGCGCCGGCATTCTCCTGTACGGCTTTCTTGTCTTCAAGATGGGTTTCGTGGCGCTCGCTCTCACGGGGGCGTTCTTCGGCGGGAGTCTCCTGTGGTACGTCGGCTACGTGGGAGTCCACAGACGGCGTGATTCGGCACTGATACAGGTGGTGCGGCGAATCACCGACAGGGACCTGGAGCCCTCGGGCGCGGCGCTCGAGAGCGAGCTTCGGGAGATTCTCAAGGAGCGCGACGACATAGTAGAGGACAGGTTTGACAGCCTGACCCACGAGTGCACGATCCTCGACAGACATGAGCGAGAGAGTGTGTGGGACTTCTTCCGGTCGATCTCCGGGACACTGTCCGCGCAGCTGGGGATGTCGGAGGACCGCGTGTACGAGCTGCTGGTGGAGAGGGAGCGGGAATCCACGACCGCGCTCAGGCCCGGTCTGGCGATCCCGCACATCGTGGTCGAGGGTGAGGGAGTGTTCCGGATGCTGCTGGCGCGATCGAGAGAGGGCATCCTCTTCGGAGAGGGCAAGCCGCCGGTGCACGCCGTGTTCGTGCTGATGGGCTCGGCCGACGAGCGCAACTACCACCTGCGCGCGCTGATGCACGTCGCACAGATCACACAGGACCCGGGCTTCGATGAGAAGTGGCTCGCCGCCGCGAACACGGAGCATCTGAGGAACATCATCCTGGTCGGGGAGCGAAGAAGAGACGCGAGCGATGGCGCGTAGTCCGCGGCTCGGTGCCGTTTGCGTGTCGTCCGAAACCCCTTGAAGCAGAAGGAGACACCCATGGACGGTCCGCAGGTCGTCGTCTTCACAATGACCGGATGTCAGCACTGCGCCGGTGTCAAGGCGTACCTCGATGAGAAGGGCATCGCGTTCACCGAGCGGAACGTCTTGGAGGACGACAAGGCGATGGCCGACTTCCGGGAGCTCGGCTATCGAGGTACTCCGGTCACCGTCGTGGGTGATGAGGCAGTCATCGGTCTGGACCGGACCCGCCTGGATGAAGTGTTCGGCGGTCTGGGTGGAGAGAACGGGTAGCCCGGCGCTTCGACGCGACGTCTGCGCCTGTGACTGGAAGGATCGAGTGAAGATACGAGCGGCGGGGTCTTCCGACATCGAGGCTGTGAACGAGATCTACAACGACGAAGTGGCCACGGGCACCAGCACCTTCGACACGGAGCCGCGTGTCGGGGATCGTGCCCGCGAGTGGTTCGAGTCGCATCTGTCTGACACTTACCCACTGCTGGTGGCGGAGGAAAAGGGGGAGCTGCTCGGATGGGCGTCGCTGACGCCATGGTCGCCCCGGGGCGCCTACCGGCGCACAGTCGAGGGTTCTCTCTTTGTCCGCTCCGGTGCCAGGGGACGGGGTGTCGGCCGGGCGCTGAACGAGGCACTGCTGAAGTGCGCGCGGGCGGCGGGGCACGGCGTGCTCATAGCGCGCATCGAGCGCGACAACGAGGCCAGCCGCAGGCTGCTTGAGGCCAGCGGGTTCTCGTCGGTCGGTTTGATGCACCGAGTGGGAGAGAAGTTCGGGAAGCTCCTCGACGTTGAGGTGTTCGAGCTGATGCTGGACGAGCCCGATGAGACCTGACGCCTGACGAGCCCGACGAGGCTCGAGGCCGGACGAAGCCTGACCTCGTGGAGGGGTGTGATGCGAGTCCCCCGGAACCCGTGCGTATGCGGACCGCTGCGTCTCACTTGGGCCTGGGTCTGCGTGGCTGCGGTGCTGGGCGGGTGCGGGCGCGCTGCGCCATCCCCCGCGGAGCTTGCCGGGCTGGACACAGAGTATGTCAGCGTCGAGGACCGGGAGACGTCGATAATACTGGCGCTCGGGCGGGACGGGACCTTCTCCGTGCGCGAGGGCGTGCTCGATCGCGACCGTGAGGACATCATGAGGCCGGAACCGGCTCCGTTGGCGACGGGGATGTGGGTCTACACGGACAGCGGGCTGGAGCTTCAGGGCGAGGGGTGGACGGCGCGCTACGAGGCAGATTCGACCCGTGTAGAGGTCCCGGGCAGGGCGGACACGCTCAGCAGCCTGCGCTGGTTGACGAGTACGGAGGGATCGCCGTTCAGTGCGTGCGATCTCGTGTCGATGTCTGAGTTCGAGGAGTTCCTGCACCCGACAGAGGGCAGCGGCAGCTCCGGGTGGTAGCCGCGGGTCGCGCGGACTTGGTCATGTGGTCCGGACTGAGG
>DAOWCM010000106.1 GCA_030639555.1 Candidatus Eiseniibacteriota bacterium
ACTGGCCGCATGGCCCGGGCTACAATACCTTAGAAGCGCAGGCGCGCCAGTTCGCGCCGAGACGGATACACCAAAGGCGGTGTAGCTCAGCTGGTTAGAGCAACGGAATCATAATCCGTGTGTCCGGGGTTCGAGTCCCTGCACCGCTACCAGATTGGGGCCCTCTCGCTCAACGCCGGAGGGCCTCCGCTTTGTGAAAGGCCGGGGAGTGGTATGGCCGACCTCGTATCGACAGTCCGGGAGACCATGGAGCGGTATCGCATGGTCTCCCCCAGAGACACGGTCCTTGCGGCTGTGTCCGGGGGGCCGGACTCCGTCTGCATGCTGCACATACTGCTGAGCCTCCGGGAGCAGATGGGATTTGAGGTCAAGATCGCCCATCTCGACCATCAGTTCCGTGGCCAGGAATCGCGTCGTGACGCCGAATTCGTGACGGAGCTTGCCGAGCGGTTCGATGTCCCCTGTTTTTGTCACGAGGAGAACGTGCCGCGCTTCCTGATGTCGAACGCCATGTCAGCACAGGATGCCGCGCGCATCCTTCGCTATCAGTTCCTCGTGAAGACGTCCAAGCTCGAGTACTGCCAGCGCATAGCGACCGGACACAACGCCGACGACCAGGCGGAGACGGTGCTGATGCGCGTGCTCCGCGGCGCCGGGCCCGACGGCCTCGCCGGTATTCCACCCAAACGCGAGGGAATCATCATCCGTCCGATCATCGCGTGCTGGCGCTCGGAGATCGAGGACTACCTATCGGAGCACGATCTTCCCTTCCGCGTTGACGAAAGCAACCTTGAGTCGAAATACCTGAGGAACGAGATCCGGAACGACCTCTTGCCCCAGCTTGCGCGGTACAATCCGCAGATCTCGAGATCGCTCGTGAATCTCGCCTCGACAATGGCGGACGTCTCCGCTCACTTCGACAGGCTGACGGACCTCGCGGTCCCGGAAGCCCTGAAAACGGCGCGCGTTGGGCAGTTTGTCCTTGATTTGGACAAGATCGCTGGCTACGATGAGGCTTTACAGAGGAGCGTTTTCCGGAGGGTCTTCGAGTCTCTCCGCCCTGACCTCTCCCCTCTCGCCTCTCGCCACGTTGAGAACCTCCTGAGCATGCTGAGAAAGGGTGATGTCGGAGCATCGGTAGAGCTTCCGGACCGCGCCCGCGCTCGACTCGAGCATGGGTGCGTTGTATTCTCACACGGCGACGGGCTTCCTGTGGGCGAGGAGAAGGTGCTCAAGGCGCCCGGGACGGCCACATTCGCGGACGCCGGGCTCACGGTCACCGCCGAGCTCCTGTCCCGTTCCGAACTGGGGTTCTGCCCGACTGAGGCCAACGAGGACCTTGCGCTCTTTGACTGGAACGAGCTCTCGCCTCCGCTCAAGATCCGCTCGAAGAAGGTGGGAGACAGGTTCCAGCCCTTCGGGATGGAGGGGACGCAGAGTCTGAAGGAGCTTTTCATCAACTCGAAGATCGCTTTCAGTTTCAGACCGTCGGTCCCGCTCCTATGTGATCAGGCCGGTATCCTGTGGGCCGTGGGCGTCCGACGCTCGGCCCGGGCTCCGGTGACCGATGATACAGAGATGGTTCTCGCTCTAAGGGCGCACACATCGGAGGGGTCCCCTGGAAATCGGGAAGATACTGCTCTCTGAGAAGCAGATACAGGACAGGGTCGCTGAGCTCGGGGCGCGCATCTCTGAGGACTACGCCGACGAGCCGCCGATTTTCGTCAACATCCTGAAGGGCGGCGTGATATTTCTCGCCGACCTCATCAGGGCGACGAGGATCCCAATTGAGATCGACTTCATGGAGGTGTCGAGCTACGGCGACGGTACCGACAGCACGGGTGTGGTCAGAATCCTCGAGGACCTGTCGCAGAACATCGAGGGCAGACACGTTCTCATCATAGTGGACAGCATCGACACCGGATGCACGCTTCAGTACATCATACAGATCCTCGAGACCCGCCACCCGAAGAGCGTGAGGATCTGCACGCTTCTGGACAGGCGCGGGCGCAGGGAGGTCGACATCGAGCTCGACTACGTAGGTTTCGTGGTCCCCGACAAGTTCGTCATCGGGTATGGACTCGATCTGGCACAGAAGTACCGCAACCTCCCTCACATCGCAGTGCTCGACGATGAGGAGATACCCTAGGAGAGAGCACGGAAACGGGAGCGGGCACACGAACCCGCACAGACACCGACTCCGCCACCTCGGGAACTGAACTCATGAGATTCCACTCAGAAGACCAGCGACCCCGCTGGGGCCAGGACAAGAAGGGCAAGGACGAGAAGCGCGACAAGCTCGGCAACCTCTCGAAGAGGATCGTGCCGAATCCGCGGTCCCGCTTTCCGCTGATGCTCTGGATCATTGTCAGCTTCATCATCTTCATGGGTTTCAATCTCTACTTCCAGAGCAGAGAGACCCGCGTCGAGATCTCCTACTCGAGATTCATCGAGGAGATCGAGGCGGGGAATCTCGCCGCAGTCGACATCGCCGACCGCCACGTCGAGGGTGAACTCGCCACGACAGCAACCGTCGTGCTGAACGGCAGCACCGTCGACTTCATCCAGTTCGAGACCTGGCTTCTGTCCGACGATCCTGATCTCTTCGGCGTCATCCGGGAGCACAGCCCCCATGCCGTGGTCAACGGGCTTCCGCCGTCGACCAACTGGGGCGGCGTGGTGTTCTCGATACTGCCGCTTGCGGTGATCGTGATCTTCTGGATCTTCATAATGAGGACGATGCGAGGCGGCGCGGGCCCTGGCAAGGCGTTCAGCTTCGGGAAGAGCGGCGCCAGGCTCCTCACCGAGGACCGTCCCAAGGTGACGTTCGACGACGTCGCCGGGCTTCCGGAAGCGAAACAGGAGCTTCAGGAGATAGTCGAGTTCCTCCGGGAACCGATGAAATTCCAGCGACTGGGTGGCAAGATCCCGAAGGGCGCACTCCTGATCGGGCCTCCGGGCACGGGCAAGACACTGCTCGCCCGGGCGGTCGCCGGCGAGGCGGAGGTCCCCTTCCTGTCCATAAGCGGGTCCGACTTCGTCGAGATGTTCGTCGGGGTCGGCGCTTCACGGGTCCGTGACCTCTTCGAGCAGGGCAAGGCAAACGCTCCGTGCATCATCTTCATCGATGAGATGGACGCCGTGGGACGCGTGAGGGGCGCCGGCCTCGGCGGCGGCCACGACGAGCGCGAACAGACCCTCAACCAGCTTCTGGTCGAGATGGACGGATTCGAGTCCAACGAAGGGGTGATCCTCCTCGCTGCAACCAACAGGCCGGACGTTCTCGACCCGGCGCTCCTTCGTCCCGGCAGATTCGACCGCCAGATAGTCGTGGACCGTCCCGAGCTGCTGGGGAGGGTCGGCATTCTCAAGGTCAGCGCGCGGAACGTCACCCTGGACGAGAAGGTCGATTTCCACATCATCGCCAGAGGAACGCCGGGCCTGTCCGGCGCCGACCTGGCGAACCTCGTCAACGAGGCAGCGCTCCGGGCCGCACGGGTCGGGCACAAGGCCGTGGAGATGGAGGACTTCGAGGAAGCCAAGGACAAGATCATGCTCGGCATGGAGAGGAAGAGCGTCATCCTCTCCGACGAGGAGATCAAGACGACCGCCTACCACGAGGCCGGCCACGCGCTCGTGTCGTGGCTCACGCCGGGAACGGACCCCATACACAAGGTCACAATCATCCCGAGAGGCCACGCACTGGGCATAACGCACTTCCTTCCCGTGGACGAGAGACACAACTACAGCAGGCAGTACTGGCTGAACACGCTGACCAGCGCCCTCGGAGGACGGGCCGCTGAGAAGCTCGCCCTCGCTGATATCAATACCGGCGCGGCACAGGATCTCAGCTACGCAACGGAGATCGCGCGGCGAATGGTGTGCGAGTGGGGCATGAGCGAGGTGCTCGGGCCTGTGACCTTTGGGAAGGAAGAGAGCCCGATCTTCCTCGGTCGAGAGATGGGCAGGGTCAAGGACCACAGCGAGGCCACGGCCGTGTTGATCGACAAGGAGATCCGTGCGCTCGTTGACGCCGCGAGTGGTCGCGCCGAGAAACTCCTGTCAGCCAACCTCGACAAGCTGAACCTGCTGGCCGAGGCCCTCCTCGAGCGCGAGACGCTCACCGGAGACGACGTCAACGAGCTGTTCGGTGTCGCCGAGAAGCGCGAGGGCGACGCCGCTCCAGACCGCGCCGAGAAGGCCTCTTCCAGTGACGGGAAGGACGAATCCGACGCGGAAGCGTCTGACCACTCCCCCCGCCCGAGGACGCCGAACCCCCGACAGAGTAGCCCATGACTGATATCCTTTCCCCACGAGCTCTGCTCATCGCGTCGCGTGAGGACGCCGCACGGGAGATGCTGAAGATCGGCGTCTGCCAGGGCGGTATCGATGCGATGGAGGGGAAGGCGCGCACCCTCGTGATCAAGGTGGCCGACGCCACCGTCCCTGCCGCGCACGTCCTCAAGCAGCAGATGCTCTCGCTCGGCGGCGACGCCGCTGTCGCCAAGGACGTGATCACGCACGCCGTGGACTCGACCGACGTTCTCATCATTGGGACTTCCAGACAGATGCGCGACCTCACACGGAAACTGTCGTGGCAGCCGTTCGGACTCCCGGAACTCGGGGAGCGCATCGGCGAGCTGCTCGACGCACTTGATGGACCTGGGACTTCCGTTCTGCGCGCGGGACCGTACACCCTCGACCTCTCGGAGCGCGTCCACTTCATGGGCATACTCAACGTCACCCCCGACTCGTTCTCCGACGGCGGCGACTACCTTCGTCCCACCGCGGCCGCCGAACGCGCTCTCGCCATGATCGAGGAGGGCGCCGACATCATCGATATCGGCGGACAGTCCAGCAGGCCCGGGTCAGAGCCCGTTACCGAGGACGAGGAACTCAAGCGTGTGGTGCCCGTGATCGAGCGCCTGCGTGAGGAGTGGGACGGCCCTCTTTCTATCGACACCTACCGGGCTCGTGTCGCCGAGGAGGCGCTCCTGGCCGGTGCCTCGATCGTGAACGATATCACGGCCTTCACGGCGGAGCCCCGGATAGGCCGCGTGACGGCTGACGCCGGCGCGGCGGCGGTGCTCATGCACATGCAGGGAGCTCCGGCAACGATGCAGAAGAGCCCTTCCTACGAAGACCTGATGGGAGAAGTGGCGTTCTTTCTCAAAGCGGCCGTCGAACGGGCGGCCTCTGCAGGGTTAGGCGACGACCAGATTGCCGTTGACCCGGGAATAGGTTTCGGGAAGACTACGCAGCACAACCTGGCGATACTCAGGCGACTGCCCGAACTCGCCGTTCTGGGGAAACCCATCCTGGTGGGGCCGTCGAGGAAGAGCTTCATCGGCAACGTGCTCGACCTGCCCGTAGGTGAGCGGCTCGAGGGAACCCTCGCAACGGCCGCCTACGCCGTGGCGCAGGGAGCGAAGATTCTACGGGTGCACGACGTCAGGCCGACAGTCCGGGCCGTGCGGATGGTGGAAGCGTGTATCGCGTCGTCCGCGTGATCCTTCGGAGAGGAAAGCGATGTCAGGCTGGAGAATTGTCTTCGACCTTATCGACGTAGCGATCGTCGCGTTCGTCGTGTACCACCTGCTCCTCCTGCTCCGAGGAAGACGCGCGATGCAGATGCTGACGTCGCTCTTCGTAATCGTCGTTATCGGGTTCGTCGCGCGCTGGCTCCAGTTCCACGCCCTGAACTGGCTGATGTCCGGACTCAAGGGCATCTGGGCCGTCATCTTCGTGATCCTGTTCCAGGACGATCTAAGAAGACTGCTCAGCCAGGTCGGGCAGAGCCGCTTCCTGAGGCCGCTCGTCAAGCTCGAGGAACATGAGGCGATAGAGGCCATCGTGGCCGCATCGAAGACCATGTCGCAGAAGAACACCGGCGCACTCATGGTCATTGAGCGCTCCGCCAGGCTCTCCAACTACTACCAGACCGGAGTCCAGCTGAACGCCCCCGTGGTGTCGACCCTGCTGGAGTCGATCTTCACGCCGCTCACGCCTCTACACGACGGAGCGGCCATCATCAGCAGCAACCAGATCGTCGCGGCACGCTGCACACTCCCCCTCTCACAGAACCCATACTTCGTCCACACTCTTGGCACGCGTCACCGAGCCGCCGTCGGGCTGACGGAGGAGACCGACGCCGTCGTGGTCGTCGTCTCAGAGGAGACCGGGGAGATATCGCTCGCGCTCGCCGGACAGATCTCAAGGGGCCTTGCCCCAAGCGCGTTGAAGGAGAGACTCATGCAGCTTCTGAGACCAGCAACGGCTGAAGGAACGGGAAGCTAGAGGAGACCTGATGTACGACCATGAGAGAACGAATCGCATCATCGCATGGGCGCTCGGAGCGTTCGCGCTGATCATGTACCTCGCAACCACCGCGCCCGTTGTGGCGTTCTGGGACAACGGGGAGTTCGTCGCAGTCGGTTACACGCTCGGCGTCGGCCATCCGCCCGGATCTCCGATCTACACCTTGATCTCAAGGCTGTTCTCCATACTGCCGTTCGCCAATCCGGCTCAGGCAGTCAACTTCGAGTCGGTGGTTTCTGCGGCACTGGCGCTCGTGTTCTTCTACCTCGCGATCGCGAAAATGGCCAGACGATGGGAAGGTCCGGTAAAGAGCTTCCAGGACGGACTTCCCACGTACATAGCCGGAATCACGGCCTGTCTTTTCGCAGGGTTCTCGTTCAGCTTCTGGGAGAACGCGCTCGAGGCCGAAGTGTATGCCACCAACATGCTCGTGATGGCGGCGTCGCTCTGGCTGATCCTGAGATGGTCGGAGATCCGCGAGGAGCCCAGGGACAGACGGTACCTGTATCTGATCATGTACCTGCTGTCCGTGGGGATCGGGATCCATATGGGCAGCCTGCTGTGGGCGCCCGGCATCCTGCTCTTCATGATCCTCTTCGAGAGGAACTACCTCGGGGTCATCTTCCTCGGCCTGCCGCTGCTCATGGGCTTCGTTCTTCTCTCGAAGGGCATGGACTGGTACAGGGGACCGCTGGGTCTCTGGCTGATGTGGGTCGCCGTGACGGTCTTCTATGCGACACCGGCGCTCTGGCCCGAGCAGAAGAAGGTCAAGGGAAAGCGCGCGAAGGCCCCGAAGACGCACCCGGCTATCCTGCCCTCGTGGCTTCTGATAGGGCTGTCCGTCGTGGGTGTTGTTTTGCTCTTCGCCACGTCGTCGGCGCACGGCGGCGGCGCGGGCGCATGGTTCGTAGGCGGCGCCGCCGTGTCGGCAGGAGCCGTGTTCCTCTTCGTCCGCCTGCTTCGCAGGGGCGTGATAGACAGGCCCGAGATCCCCGCCAGGATGGTTCTGGGAACGGTGGCCCTGGCAGTCATCGCACTCTCGGTGCACGCTTATCTCCTCATAAGAGCCCGCCTCAATCCCGCCATCAACGAGTCC
>DAOWCM010000333.1 GCA_030639555.1 Candidatus Eiseniibacteriota bacterium
CGTCCTCCTCGACGACCCCGGTCCTCTGCCTGTTCAGGTCAGCCCAAGTTGCCACGAAGTTGCTGTTGTCGAACGACGGGTCGCCGACGCGACACTCGACGTAGAGGTAGCGCTGATTCGTCACCTGCGAGTGGACGAGCGCGCCGTAGCGCGCATCGACCGTCGCGATGTGGTTGTCCTGAAGCCGGTAGGAGAGGAAGTAGGGCGGAGCCATGTCCTCAATTCGAAGCTCGGACATCGAGCGGTCCAGCTCGTCCTGCATCGCGCGGAAGAGAACGTCGTCCGCAGCCGCGGCGGTCACCGCGAGCGCAACGAGAAGGGCGCAGGCTGCTATCGTGCGAAGGGTCGCTCTCACCTGTCACCTCCTGTGCTCGGCGGGGGAAGAATGGGCGGCTTGTCCTGTCCCTTGCGGCGCTTCTCGACCTCGATCTCCGTGACGAGGAGGCTGGGCGAGACGGCCGAGACCGGCACCCAGCCCGACTCGGCGCCGCACGTCCCGTTGAATACTCCGTCGTCGTCGGCCGCCATGATGATCTTGCTGAAGCTCGTGAGCGGCGTGCCCACGATGTCGACACCGCGCACGATCTCGTCGGGCCTGCCGTCCGCGTAGACGCGCGTCACGAGAAGCGGCAGCACCTTGAACGCCTGCGGGCCGCCCCGGCCCGTCATCGTGAACCCGCCGGAGATATCGTCGAAGATGAGGCCGTAGGGCTTCTTCTGTCTCCTGCACTCCTCGATGAGCATCTCGCGCAGCCGGGCGTACGGGACGGTCCTTTCTGACTCGACGATGAGGTTGCCCTGGCGCGCCACGACATCGTTGCCGTGTTCGCGACGCCCGTGGCCGTTGCTCCTCGGGAACCCCTCGATCGGGGAGCGGCTCATCAGGAAGTTCCTGAGGATGCCGCTCTCGACGACCGTCACGCGCTCGGTCGGCGTGCCCTCGTCGTCGTACTTGTAGTAGCCGCGGAGCTCAGTGCCCTCGAACTCCGCCATGGTCGCGTCGTCGTAGACGCTGATGAAGTCGGGGAGGATGAGCTGACCAACCTTCTTCGTGAAGGTCTGGCCCTCGCTCTCGCTCTTCTGGCGGTGGCCCTCGATGCGGTGCCCGAAGATCTCGTGGAAGAAGACGCCCGACGCGCGGTTCATGAGTATTGCCGGGCCGATGTAGGGCTCAACGACGGGCGCATCTCTGAGCGCGGCAAGCTCGGCGACGAGGCGCTCGGCGTTCTCCATGATAGTTGCCTCGTCCGGCAGGTTGGAGGGCAGGGTCGCACTCCAGTACTCCGAGCGGCGGAGCTCCATGCCGTCGTCGGCCATGCCCGAGATGGCGAGCCGCAGGCGGATGTACGTGTTCCCGTGCTGGAGCGCGGCGCCCTCGTTGTTGACCGTGTAATTGTTGCGGTCGGTCACCGAGATGGACGCGCTCGAGCCCTGGACGAAGTCGCCGTCAGCGAGGACCTCGCCGACGCGCTTCAGTACGTCCTTCCAGCGTTCCTCGTCGAGTTCCGTGCGCCTCGGCGGCTCCGAGTACGTGTGGGCCTCTCCGGGGGAGAAGTCGTTCGAGAGGTCCTCCTCCTCGACCTTGACCTGACGGTTGGCCTCGACCTTCGTCAGGCGCTCCTGCGCCTTCATGAACTGGAACTCGGTCTCGTTCCAGAGCGCGGCGCGGACCGCGTTCGCATGGTCGTCGAGCGGGAAGTCGATGCGGCGAGTAGGGCTGTAGTTGTCACGCCAGCTCCCGCCGCGGATCTCGTGTGTGTTGTCGAGCTCCATGCCGCCGACGCGGAGATCGACGTCGAGGTAGCGGTGGTCGGTTTCAGTGGGCGCGTTCAGGCCCCCGTCCGTGACGGCGAGGCTGTACTCGTGCAGGTCGGTCACCGAGTACTGCAGGTAGTACATCGGCGCGTCGCTCGCGTCCGTGAAGTTCGCAAGCGAGCGGTCGAGCTCCTCCCGCATGACGGAGAGGAGGTCGAAGGGGGCGTCTGCGGCGTGCGTCGGGACTGCGAGTCCCCCCAGCACGCAGATGGCCACAGCAAGACAAACGACCCTGCTCATTGATCCTCCTTAGCAGAGATGGGTCCGTGTGATTTCGACACAGTGGCCGCGATTCTAGCACAGCGCCGGTGGTTCCGGCAGGACATTACTCGCCGCCCCGCCCCGCGTCTGCTATAATGGTCCCTGACAGACAACACATCTCTGACCCGGCCGCGCTCTCGCGCCGTTTCGCATTCCCAGACGGGATCGCGCATGCACCGTCTTAAGCCCCTCCGGTGGCTCGCATTCTTCCTCTGCCTCGGCGTCGCGCTCGCGATCGCCGGGGCCGGCGTACGTCCGGACGGTGGCCTTAAGATCGTGGGCGGCTGGACGACCGACGGTACGTGCTCCTTCGCTGCCCCCAATCCGCCCGCCGGTGACTACGAACTCGAGCTGGTCGATGTCTTCCCCGGGTGCAGCTCGCCCTACCTCATCGCCGGCTTCGACGAGCAGGGATTGCCCATTATCTCAGCGTCTCACATGACGAACACGAGACCCGGGCGGGCCATTTCCGGCTACCTGTTCAACGCCCGCGGCGAGACGCTCGCGATCTTCGAGGACAAGTGGGCTGTCTGCCCGACCGGCGGCCGTCTGCCCGAGCCCGAGCTCCTCGTATGGTGGCCGGAGTCTTGGTACGAGCGCGTGCACGAGCATCGCGTCGCGGCCCACCGCGTCGACCTTTTCCGCTGGAACTTCTCCCGCGACTTCAAGCTCATCCACACGAACTCCTTCGAGCGCGCACTGAGAGACGCGTGGCGCGGGGACAGCCTCGCCGTCTACACACGACTGCTCGCGGGCGTGCCCGGCGAGGAGGAGCGCCTGCGGATTCCTGTGGACCCGCTCTACTCCGCGGACGGCGGCATCGCGTTCACCGATGGCGACAGGCACTTCGCCATCCTCAAGACGGACGGCGGCTTCCACAACGTAGACAGGTTCTACATGCTCTTCGCCC
>DAOWCM010000008.1 GCA_030639555.1 Candidatus Eiseniibacteriota bacterium
GGCTACTGGTACCGCGAGGGGCCTAATTTCGCGAAGGACACGAAGTTAGGTTATGGAATCGGGTTGCGGGGTGACACTCGATTGGGTACAATCTCCATCGACTACGGGTTGGGGGAAGGCGACGACCTCCTCGACGGGAAGCTGCACGCAGGTCTGATCCGCGAATTCTGACGTGTTCCCCTTGGACCATCTGCCATCCGTCCCTGGAAGGAGCTCGAAGGGAGCGATGGGAGCGAAGAAGAACATGAGAGCGCGGGTCGCAGAACTCCGCGAGCTCATCCGTCTGCACGACCGGAAGTACTACGTCGACCACGCCCCCGAGATAGCGGACGGCGAGTACGACGCCCTCATGGCCGAGCTGGCGGGGCTCGAGCGCGAACATCCCGAGCTCGTGACGTCCGACTCGCCCACGCGGAGGGGCGGGGGAGCCCCGACGGAGGGTTTCAGAACCGTCGAGCATGCCGTCCCCATGCTGTCGCTGGACAACACCTACTCACCCGAGGAACTGCTGGCGTTCGACGCCAGGGTCAAGAAGAGGCTCCCGGACGAGCTCGTCGAGTACGTGGTCGAGCCCAAGCTGGACGGCATCAGCATATCGCTGAGATACGTCGACGGCCGGCTGGACGTCGCTGTGACGCGCGGCGACGGCACGCGCGGCGACGACGTCACGGCCAACATCAGGACGGTCCGCTCCATCCCGACGAGACTGCCCGGCAGGCGTGGGGTCTCGGAGGTGGAGGTGAGGGGAGAGGTTTTCATGCCGCGATCGGGCTTCGAGCGGCTGAACCGCCGGCGCGAGAGCGACGGTGCTACCCCCTTCGTCAACCCCCGGAACGCCGCGGCCGGTTCCCTGAAGCTTCGGGATCCGGGGGAGGTGGCCGGGCGCCCGCTCGAGGCGTTCTTCTACCAGATAGTGGGCGGCGCGTCGCGTGTCGCGACTCACCTGGAGGCCATCGAGCTGATGCGGGCGATGGGGTTCCCCGTCAGCCCCGACATCACGCCTGCCCCGCACATGGAGGCCGCGGTCGAGAGGTGTCTGGAGTGGGACGAGAGGCGCCGCGGTCTCGACTACGACATAGACGGGATGGTCGTCAAGGTGAACTCGCTCGAGCAGCAGGAGCGGCTGGGGTCGACCGCCAAGAGCCCCCGGTGGGGCATCGCCTACAAGTTCCCCGCGGAGGCCGTCCGGACCGTCGTCCGTGACATCGTCGTGCAGGTGGGACGGACGGGCAGGCTGACGCCTGTCGCCATCCTTGAGCCGGTGTTCGTGTCGGGCTCGACCGTTTCCAGGGCGACGCTTCACAACCAGGACGAGATCGAGCGGCTCGATGTCCGTGTCGGAGACACGGTCGCCATAGAGAAGGGCGGGGAGGTCATACCGAAGGTCACCGAGGTCGTGAAGTCGAAGCGGCGGGGGAGGCCGAGGCGCTTCCGGATGCCCTTGAGGTGTCCCGCGTGCGGGGAACCCGTCGTCAGGTCTCCAGGAGAGGTGGACACGCGGTGTGAGAACGTGTCGTGCCCCGAGCAGGTCAGAGGGCGCATCCGGCACTTCGCGTCCCGCGGTGCAATGGATGTCCGGGGGCTCGGGTCCGCGCTCGTCAGACAGCTGGTCGCGGAGGAACTGGTCGGGGACTACGGGGACCTCTACGAACTGAGGGGCCCTGACCTTGTGGCGCTCGAGAGAATGGGAGAGAAATCCGCGGAGAACCTGCTGGCTGAGCTCGAGGAGAGCAAGCGGAGGCCCCTGGCGAGGGTCCTCCACGGGCTTGGAATCCGGCACGTCGGCGCGAGGGTGGCGCAGGTCCTGGCCGAGAGCTTCCCAGGCATGCGGGAACTGGCCTCGGCGTCAGAGGGTGATCTTGCGGCGATAGATGAGATAGGTCCGGTCATCGCGGCCAGCATCCGGTCGTTTCTCGGATCTCCGCGAAACGCGGAGGCGCTCCGGAAGCTCGAGAGGGCCGGGGTGAACATGCGGCGTGAACCCGGGCGGCGGCGGAAGACGAAGACCGCGCTCGCCGGGCTCACGGTGGTTCTGTCCGGAACGTTTGCGCACCGCACGAGGCAGGAGGCGGCCGACGCCATCGTGGAGGCAGGAGGTCGCGTGTCTTCGAGCGTCAGTTCGAAGACCGATCTGGCCGTCGTGGGGAGGAACCCCGGGTCCAAGCACAGCAAGGCGCTAGAACTCGGGGTCAAGACCATAGATGAAGCGGAACTCGAGAGACTGCTCGGGACCAGAGAAAGGCACTGACATGCTCACGATGGAAGAGGCCCGACAGGGCAGGGCCACGGAGGCACTGGCCGCCGTGGCCAGCGATGAGAAGATCGCGGTCGAGAAGCTGGTGGCGCTGGTCGCCTCCGGGAAGGCGGTGATCCTACTCAACAACAGAAGCACGCGAAGACCAATGGGGTTGGGGCCGGGCCTGAGGACGAAGGTCAACGCGAATCTCGGGACGTCTTCTGACGCCTCCTCTCTTTCCGAGGAACTTGAGAAGGTGGATGCGGCCATTGCCGCGGGCGCGGACGCGATCATGGACCTCTCGACGGGCGGCGATCTGGACACGATCCGGCGCGCGGTCCTTGAGCGCTCCACCGTTCCCGTCGGCAGCGTTCCCCTCTACCAGGCGGCGGTGCGTGCCAGGACGCAGGGTGTGGGCATGGTGCACATGACGCCCGACGACATGCTCGGAGCGGTGGAGGACCACGCCCGCGACGGTATGGACTTCGTCACGGTGCACTGCGGCGTGACGCGCGAGGTCGCGGAGCACTGCAGACGCGCGCGGAGACTGGCCGACGTGGTCAGCCGGGGCGGGGCGTTTCTGATGGAGTGGATGTCCTACAACGGTGCTGAGAACCCGCTCTACGAGCGCTACGACGATCTACTGGGCATCGCGCGCGAGTACGACGTTACGCTGAGCCTGGGCGACGGCCTGAGACCGGGCGCCCTGGCGGACGCCAACGACACCGCGCAGATCGCCGAGCTCACTGTCATCGCTGAACTCGTGGCGCGGGCGAGGGAGCGCGACGTTCAGGTGATCGTCGAGGGGCCGGGGCACGTGCCGCTGCATCTGGTTGCGTCCTCCGTCGAGCTCGAGAAGTCTCTGTGCGACGGGGCCCCGTTCTACGTTCTTGGTCCCATCGTGACCGACGTCGCCCCGGGCTACGACCACATCGCGGCGTCCATCGGCGGCGCCGTCGCGGCGGCCGCCGGCGCGGACTTCCTTTGCTACGTGACCCCCGCCGAACACCTGAGGCTCCCCGATGTCGACGACGTCCGCGAGGGCGTGTACGCGCTTCGGCTGGCCGCTCACGCCGCGGACATCGCCAAGGACGTGGCTGGGGCGCGCGAATGGGACGACGAGCTTTCGAGAGCGCGCAAGGCGCTCCAGTGGGACCGGGTGATCGACCTGTCTCTCAATAGCGACAAGGCGAGAACCTTCCGCGACGCATCTTCCCCCGCGGACGAGGAAGTCTGCACCATGTGCGGTGAGTTCTGTGCCGTCAGGAAGATGACCAACGTCCGGGAGGGAGAGGGCGAATGACCGAGACCGGTTCCGCTTCCTATCCGCGCACGTTCGTGGGGCTGGACCTGGAGACCACGGGGGTCGACGCCGGCAGCGATCACATCATAGAGATCGGGGCCGTCAGAATCGTAGACGGCGAGGTCGACGACACGTTCGAGGCCTTCGTGAACCCAGGTGTTCCCATACCCACTGACATCGTCCACCTGACCGGGATATCCGACGACGACGTCGCGGGAGCGCCTTCGATCGATGAAGTGCTGCCGCGCATCATCGAGTTCATCGGCGGAAGTCCCATCGTGGCGCACCACGCTCCGTTCGACGTCGGCTTCCTGAGCAAGGCCGCCGCGGGTCGGGCCGAGTTGCTGGTCGGCCGCGGCGGCGTCTTCGACACACTCCCCCTGACCAGGGGGCTTCTGC
Source organism: Candidatus Eiseniibacteriota bacterium (assembly GCA_030639555.1). GTDB lineage: Bacteria > Joyebacterota > Joyebacteria > Joyebacterales > Joyebacteraceae > JALGZG01. Next base: position 3,939 of record DAOWCM010000008.1, read on the forward strand.
CCAGGTTGCCGAACCATCGTCTGGTAACGGCGGCGCGCTTCTTCGACATACCCACGGGACGCTCCCACCGCGCGGCCGACGATGCCAGGGCGGTGTCCGGTCTCTTCCTCTCTCTGCTGGGGGTTCTCGACCAGATCGGCGCCAGCGTGCTCGAGCGCATGTATCGCCTCGCGGACAAAGCCACGAGAACGCTCATCGAGGCGGCCCGCGAGCGCGCCGAGGTGAAGTTGGACCCGCTGGCGGTCCCGGACCACGGCGAGAAGGAGGGCGAGCTCCTGCGCTACGACTCGGCGCGCGGGATCGGCGTTCCCAGAACGGTCGCCGAGGAGATTCGGGAGATAGATCTGGATGAGCTCGAAGCACTGTTCAGCGAGGACGGGGCCATAGGCCGGGAGCTCCCCGGCTACGAGGTGCGCAGGCAGCAGCTTCAGATGCTCCGGGCGGTCGGAGACTCCCTGATGGGAGGCGTCCACCTCATCGTCGAGGCCGGCACCGGTGTGGGCAAATCGCTCGCCTACCTCATTCCCGCCGTCCACTTCGCGGTCCAGAACGGCGAGCGTGTCATCGTATCCACGAACACGAAGAATCTGCAGGAGCAGCTCTTTCTCAGGGACATTCCGTTCCTCGAGCGCGTGCTCGACGTGGACTTCTCCGCATCTCTCCTGAAGGGGAGGGGGAACTACATCTGCCAGTCGCGGTGGAGGCAGGCGCTCGACAAGGGCCTCTCGCCGGGCGAGCGCTCCCAGCTGCTGCCGGTCGCCCTGTGGGAGCAGGAGACGAACTCCGGCGACATCAGTGAGAACGCCGCCTTCAGGCAGCGCGGGTACCTGTGGAGCCGGATCTCGGCGGAGGGCGGCCCCTGTCTGGGGCAGAAGTGCCCGATGAGGGACAGCTGCTACCTCCTCAAGGCGCGCAAGGCGGCGCAGGTGGCGCACATCGTTATCGTCAATCACTCGCTTCTCTTCAGCGACACGGAGGCGGACAACAGGATACTGGGCGACTACTCGTACCTCATCTGCGATGAGGCGCACAACATGGAGCACGTCGCGACCGAACACCTCGGCAAACGCGCCAATGTCTGGCGTGCGAGGGCGATGCTCGACAATCTCTACAGGGACGAAGGCGGTGCGAGCGGCGACCTCGCGGAGGTCGTCGGCGCGCTGTCGGGTGGCGGTGGGGCGCTGCTCGAGTCCGCGAGTGCGGGCGCCGAGCGTCTCGCATCTGACGTGGGGGCGGCGTCTGCCGCGTCCGAGACATTCTTCGCGGCGCTTGCGGGTAAGCACAAGGAACTGAACGAGGGGCGGGAGGTCGAGTTCGGGAAGCTCCGGTACCATCCCGACGCACCAGTGGCGGCGCTGCTCGATGTGGAGCTCCGGACGCTGCTTGCCGCGCTGTCGGCAGTGGCCGAGGGAGCGGAGACGCTGGCCGATCTGGTTGTGGACACCGAACTCGAGAGGGCCGACGCGTTCGTACAGAATCTCTCGTTTCACGCGTCGCGCGTGCGTGAGTTCGCCTCCAACCTCGAGTACGTCGCGGAGGCCGCCGATCCCGACAGCGTCTTCTGGCTGGACGTGCGGACGTTCCGTGATGTCTTCGAGTGCGAGCTGCGCAGCGCTCCGGTCAGCGTGGCGGAGATGATGGATGACTTCCTCTATTCGCGTGTGGACTCGCTCATCGCAACCTCGGCGACCATGACGGTCGACGGGAGTTTCAACTTCGTCATGGAGAGACTTGGGCTCGACCTCATACCTGACTGGAAGGTCCTGACCCTCGACGTGGGCAGCCCCTACGACTACGACGCCCAGTCTCTCGCGGTCGTGGCCGGCTACCTGCAGCAGCCCTCCTCGCCGGGATTCAACCAGGCGGTCGCGAAGCTGGTCATCAGGCTGGCAGAGCGTGCCGAGGGCGGAACGCTTGTGCTCTTCACGGCGCGGTCGGCGCTGGACGCGGTCTTCAAGGCAGTCGTGAACCCACTGACCGCGAGAGGGAAGCTCGTCCTAGCGCAGGGGCACGGAGGCGCGGCCACAGCACTCCTCGACCAGTTCGCTCACGAGGTCGATTCGGTTCTGCTCGCGACGAGCAGTTTCTGGGAGGGCGTGGACGTTCCCGGTCGCTCGCTCGAGCAGTTGGTCATCGTCAAGCTGCCGTTCCCGGTGCCGCGTGATCCCGTGGTCGAAGCGCACTGCGAGCGCTACGAGGCGGACGGTGAGAACTCGTTCGCGCGCTACATGATACCCAGGACGGCCGTGCGGCTGAGACAGGGGTTCGGACGGCTGATACGCTCGACAACGGACTCTGGCGCTGTTATCTTCCTGGACAGCAGGCTCTCGACGCGGGCGTACGGCGACAGGCTCCTCGAGCAGCTGCCGACGCGTACTGTCATAGTTGATTCGGAGGAGGGTCTGATGACCGCCCTGGCCGGCATCCACGCGGGGCAGTCGGCGGTCTGAATCCGGAGGTCGAACCCATGCAGAAAGAGGCGGCAGGCAGGCGTCAGGTGAGGGCGCCCCGCGGGAGCGAACTCTCGTGCAAGGGCTGGCTGCAGGAGGCGGCCCTCAGGATGATCTGCAACAACCTCGACCCCGAGGTTGCCGAGAAGCCGGACGAGCTCGTGGTCTACGGCGGCACGGGGAAGGCGGCGAGGAACTGGGATGCGTTCGAGGCGATCGTCCGCTCACTCAAGGAGCTGGAAGCGGACGAGACGCTGCTTGTGCAGTCGGGCAAGCCCGTCGGGATCTTCCGGACACACACCGACGCTCCCCGGGTTCTCATCGCGAACTCGAACCTGGTCGGGGACTGGGCGACGTGGGACAAGTTCCGCGAGCTCGAGCGCAAGGGCCTCATCATGTACGGTCAGATGACCGCCGGGAGCTGGATATACATCGGGACACAGGGTATTCTGCAGGGAACCTACGAGACCCTGGCGGAGCTCGCCCGTCAGCACTTCGACGGTGGCCTCCGCGGCAGGCTGGTTCTGACGGGTGGTATGGGTGGCATGGGTGGGGCGCAGCCGCTGGCCGTGACGATGAACGGGGGCGTGTGCATCTGCGTCGAGGTCGACCGCGAGAGGATACAGAAGCGGCTCGACACGGGGTACTGCGACCGGATGACCGATGACCTTGATGAGGCGCTCGCTCTGGCGGATGAGGCGAAGGTCGCCGGCGAGCCTCTCTCGATCGGCCTCGTCGGCAACTGCGCCGACGTTCTGCCCGAGCTCGCTGCCTCAGGCTTCACCCCTGACGTCGTTACCGACCAGACGTCGGCTCACGACGCGCTCACCGGATATGTTCCCCGCGGCATGTCGTACGAGGAGGCGCTCGCGCTCCGCGAGAGCGACCCCGACCGCTATATCCAACTCTCGATGACGTCGATGGCCGCGCACGTCCGCGCGATCCTGGAGTTCCAGAAGCGTGGCGCCGTGGCGTTCGATTACGGCAACAACCTCAGAGGTCAGGCGCGGGACGCGGGTGTTGAGAACGCGTTCGACTACCCGGGCTTCGTGCCGGCCTACATCCGGCCGCTCTTCTGTGAGGGGAAGGGTCCGTTCCGATGGGTGGCGCTCTCGGGCGATCCCGAGGACATCTACAAGACCGACGAGACCGTGCTCCGGCTGTTCCCTGAGGACGAGGCGCTCCACCGCTGGATCCGCATGGCGCGCGAGAAGGTCCACTTCCAGGGGCTCCCGTCCCGGATCTGCTGGCTGGGCTACGGCGAGCGAGCGCGGTTCGGCCTCGAGCTCAACCGGATGGTGGGAGAGGGCGAACTCAGCGCGCCCATAGTGATCGGGCGGGACCACCTGGACAGCGGGTCGGTCGCATCGCCCTATCGCGAGACGGAGGGGATGAAGGACGGCAGCGATGCCATAGCAGACTGGCCGGTCCTGAACGCGCTTCTGAACGCGGTCGGCGGCGCCACGTGGGTCTCTTTCCATCACGGCGGTGGCGTGGGGATCGGGAAGTCACTACACGCGGGCATGGTCATCGTGGCCGACGGTACGGAGGAGGCGGCGCGACGTCTCGAGCGCGTGCTGACGTATGACCCCGGTACGGGGATCATGCGGCACGCCGACGCGGGCTACGACACCGCCGTCGAGTGGGCGAAGAAGAACAACATCAGGATCCCGATGCTGGATTGAGGACGTCGCATCCAGGGGGATTGAAAGCTCGGTGGAACCGCTGCCGGGGGGTAACGAACCACGTGCCCGATCTCATCATCAGGAACATAGGGCAGCTCATCACCATGGACGGGGCGGATGGCCCGCGCAGGGGGGCCGCGATGCGTGAACTCGGGCTGGTCGAGGGGGGCGCGGTGGCCTCTGCTGCCGGCCGCGTGCTCGCCGCGGGGCCCGAGTCCGACGTGATGGCCTCGGTCGAGACGGGACCCGGCACGACCGTCGTCGATGCCGACGGCGGCGTCGTCACGCCGGGGCTTGTCGATCCTCACACGCACGCTGTTTTCGCCGCGACGCGCGAGAGCGAGTTCGCGATGCGTGTCGAGGGCGCGACCTACGAGGAGATCGCCGAGGCCGGTGGGGGCATTCGTTCCAGTGTGCGTTCTCTACGCGACGCTTCCCCGGAGTTGCTCAGGGAGAACGGACGGGCCACGCTCGATCGGATGCTCGAGTACGGGACGACCACCGCGGAGGTCAAGAGCGGCTACGGTCTCTCCCTCGAATCCGAACTCAAGATGCTGCGCGTGACGTCAGAGCTTGAGGACACGCACGTGGTCGACGTCGTCCCGACCTTCCTGGGCGCGCACGAGTTCCCCGACGAGTGGCGCGACGACCGGGAGGGCTACGTCGAACATCTGATCAATGACATGATGCCGGCGGTCGCGGCCGAGAAACTCGCCCGATTCTGTGACGTCTTCTGTGAGGAGGGCGTGTTCACCGTCGAGCAGTCCCGCCGGGTCCTCACCGCAGCGCGCGCGCACGGAATGGAACCCAAACTCCACGCCGACGAGCTGCACGCGGCAGGCGGAGGCGAGCTGGCGGCCGAACTCAAGGCGGCGTCCGCGGACCATCTGGTGTGCGTGTCGGACGACGGCATCGCCGCACTGGCGGCATCAGGTGTCGTGGCCGTGCTGCTGCCGGGGACCACGCTGTCGCTCGGGCACACTGCGTTTGCGCCCGCCAGGAAGATGATCGAAGCGGGCGTGCCGGTCGCGCTCGCGACCGACTGCAATCCCGGCAGTTCAATGACCGAGTCCATGCAGATCATCCTTGCGCTCGCGTCCATGATGCTCCGCATGACGCCGGAAGAGGCGCTCGTCGCCGCGACCGTGAACGCGGCGGCCGCGCTCCGTGCCGGGGACGTCCTGGGGAGTCTGACGCCGGGTCGACAGTGCGACGTGGTGATCTGGGAGGTCGACGACTACAGGGCGATTCCGTACCACTACGGCGTCAATCTCGTTGCGGCGGTCGTGAAGCGGGGCAGTGTTGTCGTCTCCCACGGCGCAGTCGCGGCCTGAGACTTGAGCGGCGGGACCGAGACCTGATTGGCAGGACGAGACCTGATTGGCAGGACGAGACCTGATTGGCAGGACCGAGATTCGAGTCCTCTTCAGGAGGTGCGAATGAAGCTGGTGGAGTGCGTTCCGAATTTCAGCGAGGGCAGACGGCCTGAGGTGCTGGACGCCATCCTGGGTGAGATGACGGCCGTCGACGGCGTGAGGCTTCTCGACAGTGAGATGGACGCCGATCACAACAGGGCGGTGGTGACGATAGTCGGTGAGCCTGAGGCCGTGCTGGAGGGCGTCTTCCGCGGGATGGCCAAGGCGAAGGAGCTCATCGACCTCACCACGCACGAGGGCGAGCACCCGCGCATGGGGGCGACCGATGTCGTGCCGTTCGTGCCGGTCAAGGGTGTCACGATGGACGAGTGTGTCGAACTGGCACGGCAGCTTGGTGAACGCGTGGGGCGCGAGCTCGAGATCCCGGTCTTCCTGTATGAGTCGGCCGCCAGGCGGCCGGAGCGACAGAACCTCGCGAAGGTGCGCAAGGGGCAGTTCGAGGGGCTGCGCGATGAGATCGGGACGAACCCAGAGCGCGAGCCCGACTTCGGTCCGAACAGGATCCACCCCACCGCCGGCGTCACTGCGATAGGCGCGAGGCCGTTTCTGGTCGCCTACAACATCAATCTGGGTACGACCGATCTCTCCGTCGCGAAGGCAATAGCCAAGGCCATCCGGCACTCGAGCGGGGGCTTGAGGCACGTCAAGGCGATGGGATTCGCGATCAAGGACCGCAACATTGTCCAGGTCTCGATCAACATGGTCAACTTCAAGGGGACGCCGCTCTTCCGTGTGTTCGAGATGGTCAGGAGCGAGGCGGAGCGGTATGGAGTGCCGGTCATAGGCAGCGAGGTGGTCGGGCTGGTGCCAGTCGACGCGCTGGTCGACTGCGCTGAATTCTACCTGAGGCTTGAGGACTTCCAGAGGGACCAGGTACTGGAGAACCGCCTTTCGGAAGACGGGAGCGACGAATGACCGATCTGAGCGAATTCCTGGGAGAGCTGGCGTCCGATTCCCCGACGCCGGGCGGCGGGAGTGTGGCCGCGCTGTGCGGCGCGCTCGGGGCCGCGCTGAACTCAATGGTGGCCAATTTGACCATCGGGAAGAAAAGATATGCGGACGTCGAGAAGGAGATGAAGAAGACGCTCGCCAGTGCGGAGACGCTGCGGCTCGAGCTTACCCAGATGATCGATGAGGACGCTGCGGCATTCAACAAGTTCATGGCGGCGCTCAAAATGCCGAAGGAGACCGAGGCCGACAAGGCGTCGCGGAAGACCGCTCTTCAGCAGACGCTCGTGGACGCGGCCACCGTCCCGCTGGCGGTGATGGAGATGTGCGTGGGCGTGATCCGGCTGGCTCGTCCCGTAGCGGAGCATGGGAACGTGAACGCGGTGTCCGACGCCGGCGTCGCGGCTCTCATTGCGCGAGCCGGCGTGCACGCGGCGGGGCTGAACGTCCGGATAAACGTCGGAGGTATCCGGGCGGAGGAGCACCAGGAGTTCGCCGCGAAGGCGAAGGCGGCGATCACCGATCTCGGCAGAGAGGCCGACCTGGCCTGCGAGGAGGTCATGAAGATCGTGCTCCCGAAGATTTCCTAGAGAGGGGAGGACTCACCTTGCGACGTTCGACACTGCGGCCGTCGGCTAGCTTTCTGGCGACTGCTTTTGCCGTGGCCACGCTGTTGGCCTCCGGTTGTTCGTGCCGCGTGCCCGAGGTCGAGCCGGTCTCGGACGAGACTCACGTGACCTACTCCACGGACGAGCAACCGATGAGTTCGCTCGACCTGGTAGAGGCGGCGGTCAGGTCCGGAGCTCTGGAGTATTCGACCGGACTTCTGTACAAGGTCTACGCGATGTTCGACCCCAGCAGTCTTCCTCCTGAGTACGAGAGCGCCGTGCCGTCCAAGTGCGGGACGCCGCTTATCATGGAGGTGCAGCGCAACTGGAATCTGATCTCGCCGGGCGATCGGGCCGAGATCTCGCAGTACATAGAGCCCATCGGAATGCCCGGCGAAACGGGCACTCAGCTGGACGACGTCACCCCGGACCGTCTCGACTATGAGCGAGAGAAACTCGACTGATCCCGGTAGATCCGGGCACGCTCTCTGGACCTCGGAGACGGCCGCCACGGCCATCTTCGTCGCCCTGGCGGCCGCGCTGGGGTTCCTTCTTTTGTCCGTGCCGAACGTCGAGCTCGTGACGTTCACGATCTTCGCATCGGGCGTGGTCCTCGGCCGCTGGCGCGGCGCCCTGGTCGGGGTGCTCGCGATGGCCATCTACTCCGGAACTAATCCGTACGGCTCGGGACTCGGCATCCCGACCATGTTCGCGGCCCAGCTCGCGGCCTCGGCGTTCGCCGGACTGATGGGTGGCATCACGGCTCCCCTGTGGCGGGGCCGCGCCGCCGAGAGAGCCCCGAGCCCGGGAGAGCGGTTCGACGCGCCCTCGACCGGCCGCGCTGTCGACGGTCGGCGGGGCCTGCCACTGGTCGCCGGCGGAATGGGACTCGCCCTGACCGCCGTGTACCAGGCCGCCGTCATAGTAGGTCTGGCAGTGATGAGTCCTGAGTTCCGCACCGGAGCGCTTGCCGTGCTCCTCTCGAACGCCCTTTTCTCCAGCGTGCATCTTGTGTCCAACACGATCGTGTTCGCAGTGCTGGCGCCGACTGTTCTCCCGAAGGTTGTGCGGCTGGCCGGCCTGCGGACGACTGACGCCGGCGCCCGAACCCCGAGCGCTCCGGGAGCCTGTGGAGGGAACGAATGACACTCCGCGCGCACCTTGGGCCTCCCGTTGCTCTTGCCACGTCTGTGGTCGCCCTCCTGCTCATCGTGCCCCCGGCGGCACTCGCCGAGGAGGTGGGTGTTGAACCCCACTCGCAGTCCCTGCCTGACTCGTCGGCGTCCGTTCAGGATGAGCCTGCGCAGGTGAAGGTGCCGGCGCGCGGTGGTGACATCAGGCGCGTGCGCGCCTCGGGAGCGGTTGCGGCAGTGGCTCCGCCACCAGGAGTAAGGTGCGTCGGAAGCGGGTGGGACGGACATCGTGTGTCACTCGCGCGCGGAGCGGGCCCCGCTGCGCTGACCGAGGTGACGCTGCGCGGACGCCCCGCCGGCGATTGGGTCGACGGAGGTCTCGATCTTCTGGCCGTCTCCTCTCCGGCCGCCGGCGTCGTTCTGACCCCGAACGGCCCTGACCTCTCGGTCTGGCCCGTCTACACGGCGGAGTGGCCCGGTGTCCTCCTGGACAGTACGGCGCCGCTCGTGATCGATCAGATGCCGCTGCGTCGTCCCGGGACGGTTCCGTTCTCGCGGCTGACGATGGCGTCCGGGTCCTTCGGGCGGTCGCTTCTTGCGGCCGAGTTCGGCCGGCACTTCAGTGGCGGCAGCGCCGTAACCGGTTACTTCGAGGCCGAGGACGGCCGGTCACCATCGGCGGGGGGAAGCTACGGCTTCGACCGGACCGGCGGCTCGGTGCTCCTGCCCGTTCGGGACGGGTGGGTGGCTGAACTCGGTGGAACGAGAACGTCGCTGAGCCGTTCGCGACCCGCCCCGGATGCTGCGCTTCCATCGCTCTCGAGAGAGTATGTTCGCACCGACCTCTTCGTTCGGGGTTCCACGGGGAATACGCACGTGGAGCTCTTCCACACCCAGTCGTGGCTGGAGTCCGGCTCGCCCGGTCCCGAGGCCAGGGCGGAGCTCGACGGGCTGTCGGCCCGCGTCTCCGACCTCGGTCCGGTCGACATGGTCACGGTTGTGCTCGAGCGCCGCGAGGTGGCGGGAGCGCTCGTGTCGGAGACGCAGGAGGCCGTGAGCTTCAGGGCGGACGTCGCGGAGGGATACCGGCTGGGTCCGAACTCGCTCTCGGTCACAGCGGGGGTGCATGCGCTGGGCGACCACGTCCTCCCGCGGGCGGGCGCCGTTCTCGCAGGCGAGCGCTCTCGCGGCGACGCCTGGTCAATTGAGGCTTCGCTCTGTGGGCGACACCCCACCGCTCTTGAGCTGGCGCTCGAGCCCAGGTCACTGCCGGAGCTCGTCGGGACGGACGCGCTGGTTGGAGGAAACGCCCGGGTCGAGCCCGAGCGCGCAGTGTCCCTTAGCGCGACGTACTCACGACAGGATGTCCTGGAGGGTGCGGGCGTTCGCGGTGAGATCCTGCGCGTGCTCGGTCCCATCGTCCTGGACGAGTACGCCGCCTCCTGCTTCGCCCCGGTCAACGTCGCGGACGAGACCGGGGGAGCGCTGTCGGTCTGGGCGGCGGCGGGCGACACTTCATTCCTGAGCGGAGCGCTCGACGTCTCCTTCCTGGGTCTGCACGCTGCGGGCGCGCTCAACGGCCTGACCCCGGTGCCGTACGTCTCAGCGGAGGCCAGCGGCTCGGTGCCCGTGTGGCTCTTCAAGGACTATCTGCGTTTGCGCATCACGGCGTCACTGGAGTACGAATCGGGTCTGGCGCGCGGCCCCTGGCGCGGACTCGTGGACGACACCCGCGCGTCGCTTTCGCTCATCGCCACGGGCGCCGCCGGCTCGGCGCGCTTCTTCGTCGCTGTGACGGACGTGCTGTCGACCGATAGCGGACGCATCCCGGGTATGGAGCCCGGGGGGACCACGGTCGCGGCCGGCTTCTCGTGGCGCTTCATTGACTGATACCTTCCCCGCAGCCCCTCCTGCCCCCACGGCTAAGCTCCCCCAACTTTGATTTGCATTGCGTTTTGCAATCCGTTAGATTCTAGGTTCCGGGACGGGAGGATGGGATGAAGGGCATATTTACCCGCGAGGAGCGGGTGGTCGTGCTGTTCCTGGCGGTGTCGCTTCTGGTCGGGTCAGCAGTGGTGCGGGCGGGGCGGGTGTTCCCCTCCGCCATCCCGGACTTCGGCGGGGCGTCCGGCCAGCGCGGGCAGGCGTCTGCGGTCGACGCGCTGCCGATGTGGCCGGTCGACGTCAACACGGCAAGTGTGGACGACCTGGTTCGTCTGCCGGGTATCGGTCCGGTGCGGGCTTCTGAGATCGTGCGTCGGCGCCAGCTCAGCGGCGGATACTCCACGCTGGAAGAGCTGCTCGAGATCAAGGGCATCGGACCCGTGACTCTTGATGGTCTCAGGGACAAGGCGACGGTGGGCGGGGGCGCGGCATCGGCGGCCGACTCCAGCCGGGCGACGGACGCATCCGGACCAGTCACGCGGGACGTGCGAGACGGGAGGGATTCTTCGTGAGAGAGAGTTTCCCACGGACCAAGACGGTCATCGTTGCAAGACTCTTGATAGCCGCCGTCATCGTTCTGACCGCCCTGATCGGTGGCTCGGACGTAGAGCGTTCCGCCATCGTGATGCTCGGCGTCATCGCCGCCGCACTCACCGCCGTGTATCTTCTCTGGCACGCGGTGGGTGGTCGCCCCCACATGTTTCTGCTCGTGCAGTGCGCCGTGGACATCGTCTTCATAACGCTTGTGGCCCACTTCTCGGGCGGCCTCGGCAGCCCGTTCAAGCTCCTTTACTTCCTTCCGGTGATAGTTGTGGCAGGACGGCTCGGGCTGCGCCCGGGTCTGGCCGTGGCGGGGGGCGCCGTGGCCGGCCACGTCGTGCTGGCGCTGACGAGCCGATCGTCCTGGAACTATCTGATGGAGTCGGGCGCAGTGGCGGAGATCGTCATAGTGCTTCTCTCACTGCTTCTCGTCGCCCTGCTCGCGGGTCAGCTCGCACGTAAGGCGGGGGAGAGCGAGGACCGATTGGAGGTCACTCGCTCGGAACTCGACACGGCGGAGCTCCGGATCGCCGACATCCTCGACGGCATCAGCAGCGGGCTCGCTCTCGTAGACAGCTCAGGGTTGGTCGCCTACCTGAACAGGGCGGGTGAGGTAATCCTCGGGATCCCGGGAGTGAGCTCGAGGGGCGCCGAATACAGGATCGTGTTCGCCGACGTGCCCGCTTTCTGCGAGCGGATTGCCGCGGCCCTGGATGCCGGTCGTCCTGAGGCGCGGGTGGAGTTCTTCGTCAAACGAAAGGGCGGTGGCAGCACCCCCGTAGGTCTCTCCACCTCGATACTCACGAGCGGTGAGGGGGAGGAAAGGGGAGTGATCGCCATCTTCCAGGATCTGACCGAGGCTCGTCAGATGGAGGAGCGGCTCCGGCACGATGACCGTCTCTCCGCGCTGGGCGAGTTCGCGGCGGGCGTCGCACACGAGATACGGAATCCGCTCTACGCCATCAAGGGGTCGATAGACCTCCTCAAGGAGACCATCGAGCCCAAGGGTGACGAGATCAAACTGATCGAGCTGGTCTCGCGCGAGGCCGACAGGCTCAACACACTCCTTCAGGACGTGCTGCAGTACGGCAAGATGGAATCGGGCGAACGCGAGAGCGTACGGCTCGACGTGCTCCTTCGGGAGGTTGCCGAACTCGCTCGCCAGCATCCGGCGATGACACCGACCACGGATCTCGTCGTCGAGGTGACGGACCAGATCGAGGGGATGGTCAACGCGGAGCAGATACGACGCGCGCTCCTCAATCTTGCCATCAATGCTCTCGAGGCCATCGAGGGTGAGGGGCGGGTCCGGCTGTCGCTCGTGCCGGAGGCGGAGTTCACCGCACGTGGACTCACGGGCGGTTCGGGCTGTGGTGTCGCTCTGATCGTAGAGGACACCGGACACGGCATTCCGACCGACAGGAAGAACGAGGTGTTCCAGCCGTTCCGAACAACGAAGAAGGGCGGGACGGGCCTGGGACTGGCCATAGTGGACAAGACCGTCCAGGCGCACGGTGGACGGATCGCGGTCGTAAGCGAACCGGGCAAAGGCAGCAGGTTCATCATGTACCTGCCGGTCTGACGCTACGGGGATTCGGGCACATGCAACCCGGAAGGAAGTGTGAGATGGCAGAAGGCAGGATACTCATCATCGACGATGAGGACAGCATCAGGGACTACCTCTCGATGATGCTCGAGCGCGAGGGCTACGAGGTCTCCGCGAGCGAGGACGGCAAGAGGGCGCTCAAGCTGAATGCCAAGAAGTCCTACGATGTGGTCATCACCGACATACAGCTTCCGGGCATGAGCGGCATCGACATCCTGACGAGGCTCCGCGAGACGGACCCCACGCTCCCGGTCATCATCATCACCGGGCACGCCTCGCAGGAGTCGGCGATCGAGGCGCTGAATATGGGCGCCTACTACTACCTCCTGAAGCCCGTGTCGAACGAGGAACTGAAGCAGGTCGTGAGGACCGCTCTCCAGATGCGCCGGCTCAAGGACGAGAAGAACGACCTCGAGCGGGCGCTTCACCCGACGGACGAGAGAGAGATGATAGGGGAGAGCGGGGGGATCGCGTCGGTGTTCGACCTCATCGACCGCGTGGCGAAGACGTCCAGCACGGTGCTGCTCCACGGTGAGAGCGGCACGGGGAAGGAACTGGTCGCGCGGGCCATACACGCGCGCAGCGCCAGGGCCGGTAAGCGCTTCGTGTCCATCAACTGCGGCGCCCTTCCCGAGACGCTTCTCGAGAGCGAGCTCTTCGGGCACGTCAAGGGGTCCTTCACCGGGGCGATCAGGGACAAGCGCGGCCTCTTCGTCGTTGCGGAGGGAGGGACGTTCATGCTGGATGAGGTCAGCGAGACCTCGACCGCCATCCAGGTGAAGCTCCTCCGCGTGCTGCAGGAGCGCGAGGTGGTACCCGTCGGTGGCACGAAGCCGGTCAACGTCGACGTCCGCGTGATCGCGGCCACGAACGCCGACCTCGAGCAGTTCATCAAAGACGGCAGGTTCCGCGCGGACCTGTACTACAGGCTGAACGTGATCCCCATCAGGATCCCGCCGCTCAGGGAGCGCAGGGAGGACATACCGCTTCTTGTCGAGCATTTCCTGGGCAGATTCACCGGTGGCGCCAAGCATGTGTCTGACGACGCGATGGAGATCCTCTCGGACTACGACTGGCCCGGGAACGTGAGGGAGCTCGAGAATATCATTGAGCGCGCGGTGATCCTCGAGGACGGTAACGATGTGACGGCCGAGAGCCTCAACGTGTCCATCTTCCCCGAGCGTCTGAGAAAGCGGGCGCGCGGTGGTTCCGAGGGCGAACTCGGGGTCTCCGGCGTGACGCTGGAGGAACTCGAGCGGCGATACCTGCTGCAGACGCTCGAGGCGACCGGCTGGAAGAAAAAGAACGCGGCGGAGATTCTCGGGATCAACCCGTCAACTCTCTACCGGAAGCTTCAGCGCTACGGCATGGACGGGGGCGGCGAGGAAGATGAGTGACACTCGCGCCGAGGGGGCCCGCTCGTGAGGGTGATAGCGGGTCAGCTGAGAGGGTCCGTCATTCGTGCGCCGGCAACAGGCGTGGTGCGCCCGACGTACGACCGCGTACGTGAGTCCGTGTTCTCTATCATAGAGCCGTTTCTTGACGGGGCCGCCGTCCTGGATCTCTTTGCCGGCTCCGGCAGCTTAGGGATCGAGAGCCTGTCCCGAGGCTCGAACCGCGCGACGTTCATCGAGATGGACAGACGTGTTCTGAGTGTTGTCAGGGAGAACGTGGAGCGCCTCGGCCTAGCGGAGCAATGCAGGCTCATAGGGGGCGACGCGCTGGCCGTTCTTGAGCGAGCTGTGCCCGGCGGACCGTTCGACATCGCGTTCGTTGACCCGCCATACTCGTCGGGTCTGGCCCCGAGGGCGCTCGAGCTTCTGGCGGCGGAGAGACATCTCGCGGACGAGGCGATCGTCGTCGTCGAGCGCGCATCTTCTGACACTTTGCCTGCGGTCGTGGGGCGGCTCGGCCTGTTCAGATCCAAGAAATACGGTAGCACTGCAGTCGACTTCTATGAGACCCGGGCCTAGAAGCGCGGGCTAAGGAGGAGCAGACGTGAGGCGAGCGCTGTACCCAGGCACGTTCGATCCGGTGACGAACGGCCACCTCGATCTGGTCAAGCGGGCGCTCAGGCTGTTTGACGGAGTGGTCGTCGCCGTCGGAACCGGGCACCACAAGTCCCCGATGTTCTCGGTCGAAGAGAGGGTCGAGTTCCTGAGGGACGCGGTGAAGGATCTGGGGAACGTCGAGGTGATCTCCTTTGACGGGCTCCTCGTCGACACCGTCAACGAGACCGGAGCGGTCGCGATCATCCGGGGCTTAAGACAGGTCTCTGACTTCGAGTACGAGTTCCAGATGGCTCTGATGAACAGGCGCCTGGCGCGGGACGTCGAGACCGTGTTCCTGATGCCGAGTCTGAGCTACACCTACCTGGATTCGACCGTCATGAAAGAAGTGGCGCTCTTAGGCGGTAACGTCGACGGGCTGGCGCCCGAGGCCGTCATTCGAGCGCTGAGCGAGAAACGCGGGTCGCGCTAGCGAACTGCCTGAGCTTCCACCGGAACGGACGGGCGGCACCGGAGGCACATTGTCACCGTCAGCAAGAGAGAAACGCCGGCCGGCGCTCGACCGGGCGACCGTCCGGGCGCTCTCCGGGGCGGCGGGAGGTTCGCTCTCCTTCGCTCTGGAGGACAGGATCTGCTACTCGTTCGACGCGACGGATCTGCACTCGCTCCCGGACGCGGTCATCTGGCCCCGGTCCACGAGCGAGGTGTCTGAGGTCGTCCGCGCGGCGGGCATCGCCTCGCTCCCCGTGACGGCGAGAGGGGCCGGAACCGGCTACACGGGTGGGAGTGTCCCCCTGGCCGGGGGTGTCGTCCTGTCGTTTGAGAAGATGAACCGCGTGCTCGGGATCGACGTCGGCAGGAGAGTCGCCGTCGTCGAGCCGGGCGTAGTCAACAACGATCTCAGGGATGCGGCGGAGGCGGCCGGGCTCTACTACCCTCCTGACCCCGCGAGCCTCCTGGTCTCCACGATAGGCGGGAACATCGCGGAGGGTGCGGGAGGTCCCCGGACGGTCCTGTACGGAACGACGCGGGACTATGTCGTCGGTCTCGAACCCGTGCTCGCCGACGGCTCCGTGGTCGCGACGGGACTCCTCGCGGGCAGCCGCGGTGTTTCATGGGACCCCGCGTCGCTCGTGGTCGCGTCTGAAGGCACGCTCGCCGTGGTGACGAAGGCGGCCCTGAGGTTGAGCGACAGGCCTCAGAGCTACGCCACGTTCTGGGTGGAATTCCCATCACTCTCACAGGCCGCGACCGCGGTCGCGGCCGTCACGGCCTCCGGACTGCCGGTGGCCGTGCTCGAGATACTGGACGGCGAGACACTGGCGTGCGCGATGGAGTATGTCCGCGGGCAGAGACCGGACTCGGTGTCGGAAGGGGCTCTTCTCATCGAGCTCGAAGGTGAAGAGACGGCGGTGGCCGAGTCGACGGAGCGGCTTCGGGACCGGCTGGCGGCGAGCGGGGCCTTGAGTTTCCGCGAGGCGACCGACGATAAGGAACGGGACGAGATATGGGAGATCCGGCGCGCGATCTCCCCTTCGCTGGCCAGGCTCGCGACAGGCAAGATCAACGAGGACATCGCCGTGCCGAGAAGCGCGATACCCGAGTTCGTTCGGAGGATGCACGAGATCTCGGAGTCGACCGGGCTTCCGATACTGGCGTTCGGACATGCGGGGGACGGCAACCTTCACGTCAACATCGTGCTGGACCGTGCCGAACGCGATCAGATGCGCGCGGCGCGCGATGCCGTCGGGCTGCTCTTTGATGCGGCGCTCAAGATGGGCGGCACGTTGTCGGGTGAACACGGGATCGGCATCACGAAGGCCGACCACCTTGCCGACGAGCTGGGCGAGTCCGCGCTTCGCGTGACGGCGGCGGTCAAGCGTGCGTTCGACCCGACGGGCACCATGAACCCGGAGAAGATACTGACGGACCGTCCGAACCCTTGGTGGCGTGACCTCGACCGGGACGCGATGCCCAGAACTGAGGCCGAGCGATGCTGATAGACTACGCGAGAATAGACGTCAAGGGCGGAGACGGCGGGAACGGCTGCGTCAGCTTCCGCCGGGAGAAGTTCGTGCCGCGCGGTGGCCCCAACGGCGGGGACGGCGGGCACGGCGGGAGCGTTGTGTTCGAGGCAGCGCGCGGTCTTTCCTCCCTGCTCGATTTCCGCTACAAGAAGCACTACAAGGCACAGAAGGGCAGAAACGGGATCGGGGCGAACAAGCGCGGCAGGGACGGCGAGGACATCGTGCTTCTGGTCCCGCCGGGGACCATCATAAAGGACTACAACACCGGGGACGTACTGGCGGATCTCGAAGAGGACGGCGCCAGGATCGTGGTCGCGAAGGGCGGCCGCGGTGGGAGAGGGAACGCGCGGTTTGCGACTGCCGTCGAGCAGGCGCCCCGGCACTGCGAGGGCGGCAGGCCCGGTGCGGAGCTCACCA